>JAEWNJ010000048.1 GCA_023392795.1 Candidatus Cloacimonadota bacterium | reverse complement strand
TACAAACTTGACTATAAGCCGAGAGAAGGTCATGAAGAGGACTACGAGCAAGCCATTGCATTGTATAATGAATTATTCAGACACATTGTGAAAACAAACACAGAGATGAATCTCTCAATCGATGAATTTGTGATTCCTTTCTATTTGAAGTTGGTTGAATTGATAAAGGATTACCAATAAAAAGGAGCCCTATCTATGGATAAACAAGTAATGCTCACCATCAGCAAGCAATTGGATGAAATCACACAGGTTATACCAGGCTCTGATATTGATTTCTGGTTTGCCAGGGATCTAATGGAACCCTTGGGTTACCAGAGGTGGGAGAATTTTGTTCAGGTGATAAACAAAGCTATCGCATCATGTGCTACAACAGGCGAAGATCCTGATGACCATTTCCGTGGAGTCACGAAAATGGTCTCAACTGGGAGCGGAGCGGAACGGCCTATTAAAGATTTTATGTTAACCAGGTATGCAAGCTATCTGATTGCACAGAATGGAGATTCCAGAAAAGAACCAATTGCTTTTGCTCAAAGCTACTTCGCTTTACAGACCAGGAAGCAAGAGCTTCTAGAAGAAAGGATTAAAAGTAGAGAACGTTTAGATGCCAGGGAAAAACTAAGGCAAGCAGAGAAAACACTATCACAGAACATCTATGAAAGAGGTGTAGATGATGCGGGGTTTGGCAATATACGATCAAAGGGTGATTCAGCTCTCTTTGGTGGGAAAACAACTAAAGAAATGAAAGAATTGTATGGAATTACTCAGTCAAGACCATTGGCAGATTTTTTGCCAACTCTAACGATAGCTGCCAAGAATCTTGCCACTGAAATGACTAATCTTAATGTGGAAAAGGATGATTTGCAGGGCGAGAAGACTATAACGATTGAACATGTCCAGAATAATCGAAGCGTTAGGGAAATGCTTGGCCAACGTGGCATCAAACCAGAAGAGCTTCCACCAGAACCGGACATAAAGAAATTAGAAAGAAACGAGAAAACTACTGCCAAGAAGATCGTGAAGCAATCTGGTAAGTTTCCAAAGGATAGGGAATAAGACCATTTTCGTGACGTCACGAAATTGGTTGGTGATGCTGATTGAAGTAAGAAAACCTAAAGGCAGAAGATCTGCGAGGTATTTATTCAAAGAATTGTTTGAAATTGTAGGATAAGTTTGTGACTCACGAAATCAAGCCAAATCCATTTGTGTTGCGCCAAACAGCGATGTGTGCAACACAAAAGAGGATTTGAATATTTGGTGCAACACAAAATCATGGATATCTGAGATGTGTTTTATGATGCCCGACATACATTTATCAATGCTGGAGACGGGGGAAATCAATGAGGCTAAGTAATTTATCGACAAAGCGTAAGAATCCCCTACGTGCTTTGGGCATTGACCTAGGCACTACGAACTCAGTCATGACAGAGATTAAATGGCATCTAAGAAACTACGCACAATCAGAATGGAATACCTGGTTATTCCGGCGCTTATGGGGGAAAATGGCAGAGATGATGTTCTGAGATTGGGACTGTCTAACCCAAAAATGGAGTCTGAGTAAATCCTACTGCATTATTGGGGATAAAGTTATGCCAGCATCAGAGACTCCATGGGTGATGGTTTCTCTCACGTGACGTCAGCCATTCTCAAGCCTCAATTGTCAATTGGCAATTCTCAAGTAACTCAAGTCCCCATGCCAAATGAAAAATGCCACCTCTTTGTGAGCAAGTAACCTGAAAAAGCATTGACAAAATCATGCTGCTAGCGTTGTGTGTTTATAAGTAATTCAGCATGGAGAATTAGATGGATTTTCGCATCTATGAATATCTTAGCGTATTCATAATGTCCTGGCTCTTTGTTTATGGGCTTACGCCTTTGATCATCAGGCTGGCCGGGAAGATAAACTTTGTCGATAAACCCGAAGCGCGCAAGATGCACCTGAAAAGTGTGCCTCTGATGGGCGGGCTGAGCGTAGCCCTGGGCTTCATCCTGCTATGCGTCTATGATGTAGCTATTTCCCCCGGGCGTTATTTCGACCGGCCGATGCTGGGTTATCTGGCAGGATCGGTATTGATCGTGATCATTGGTTTGATTGACGACAAACGGGGTATGCAGCCTCTGATCAAGATGATTGGACAATTTGTGGTATCTCTGCTTTTTATCCTCAGCAATTTCACTATCCCAGAACTCTCCACCATGTTTGGCAGTATCTTTATCACCATTCCGATCTTGCTGTTGTGGATGGTGGGGCTGATGAACGCGCTAAACTTTTTGGACAATATGGACGGCATCATCAGTGGGATGGCTGGCATCCTAGGGCTGGGCTTCTTTGTTTTTGCCCTGAACAATGTAACGTCATCGAATGAGCAGGCCATGGCTTTGATCGCCCTGATCTCGCTTAGTTTTGCCGGATCCACTTTTGGCTTTTTACCTTACAACTTCAATCCCGCCAAGATCTTTTTGGGTGATGCGGGCAGTATGTTTATCGGATATTTCCTCTCTTCCATGGGCATCCTGATGGCGCAATATGCGGGGAATAAATACAACGACAAGATGTTTTATCTCCTGCCCGTTTTGCTGCTAAGCTACGCCATCTTTGACATCTCCCTGGTCAGCTATACCAGGCGTCGCGATGGCAGGCATGTGATGCAAGGCGGCAAGGATCATTCCACGCATCGCATCAACAACGTACTGGGCTCGGTAAAAGTAACCGCTGCCATCATTTATGCCATAAACGTATTGATCGTGCTAACCGCCATCATCATCTTCCGGATCGGATCCAGGGAGCTTCTGATGGTCAGCACGGCACTTTTCGCCGTCTTCTTCCTGGTGTTTGGGCGCAAGCTGGATCAGGTTCCAGTGGTAATTCCAGCTAATCAATTGAAACATAAATGATATGAAGATACGCATCTTAGGTACCGGGTCGGGGCTGCCCACGCTGGAAAAACACCTCTCTTCCGTGCTGGTGGAAAACGAGGGGAAAAAGTATCTCTTTGATTGCGGCGAAGGCTGCAGCCGACAGCTCTTGAAGCTGGGGATCACCGAAAACGAAATCGATGCCGTGATCATTACCCATTTTCATCCCGATCATGTATCGGGTATCCTGATGCTGGTGCAGATGCTTTATTTACAGGGGCGAACGAAGGATTTGCCGGTCTGGATACCGGAACGGGCAGAGGAGTTTACCCGGCTCTTCCCGATGTTCTACACCTTTCAGGAAAGACTTAGCTTCCCGCTCCAGATATTGCCGATGAGCACATTGAGCACTCATCTGCCTGGCTTGAAAGCTATGCCAAACGATCATCTGACCGGGTATCGCGATGTAATCACCCGGGGTAAGTATCCAAATCCCATGCAGGCATATTCTTTGCGCCTGATGTCTGATCAGGGGGATTTTGTGTACAGCTCAGACCTCGAGAGCACGGACAGCATAGCAGAACTCTATAGAGGAGCGCATACTCTGCTGGTGGATGCGGGACATCCTTCCTGTCAGCAGATTCTGAAGCTACAGGATGCAGGTCTGAAACGGATTCTTTTGACCCATGAACCTTCCAAAGAGCTCCTGGAAAAGATCGGCCGGCTCGACACCGGCATTTTTGAGATGGCCACCGAAGGCGTCATCTACAGTTTGTGAGACAGATGCAGAATAAGCAGCTTGTACAGGATTGATATGAAAATAAAATACAACACACGCAGCCAGAGGCAGAGGACAAAGTGGATGCTCATGATTTCGGCATCACTGATCCTGCTGCTGAGTGGCTGTGAGATCAACCGGCTGAACCGGGCAGTGGATTTGTACGACGCGCAGAACTACGCCGGAGCCATTACCGAACTGGACGATTTGATCAAGTCCGGAAAAAACGGCGCCATCGTTACCAGAGCCGAATTGACCCGCAGCAATAGCTATCTGGAACTGGGCAAGCAAGCTCAGGAAAAGGGCAATACCCCCCTGGCGATCAATCTGCTCAAGCTCGCCAATTCTGAAGCAGCAGACGTGGAGCTGGGCAATATCTACCGCCGGCTCAGTCAGCAAGCCTGGCGGGATGGCGACAAAGCTCTGGCAATGCGGTATCTGAACGACATCGTCCGCGAGATCCCCAATTCTGATTTGATCCCGGAAGTTACCCTGCGCCGCATCAGCATCTATATGGATGAATACAAGGATCGAAACTCCACCTGGGAAGCCTATAAGTACCTGCACGACAATTTCCCAAACAATGCCTACGAGCTGCAGGCCCGCAACTATGTGACGCAATTCATCGATTCCAAGGTGGATTACGCCGTCACTCTGAAAGATCAGGGCTACTATACAGACTCCCTAAAAGAACTCTTTGAGATGTCCCGCTACCCCGTAGTGGAAACTCAGAGAATCAATCACCTGATCTCAGACGTGTATCAGGCTCAGGCAGAGGAATTCATTGATGCCCAGGATTATCTGGAAGCGGATAAGATGTTCCGTATCGCCATCCAATACAATCCCGCCAAACAAGCAGAGATCGATGCACGTCTCGAAGGCATCACTTCGCTATACATAGCCAAGGGAAACAGCCTGATGGAGGCCCGCGAATTTGAGGATGCCCTGCTGCATTATTCCAAGACATTCGAGATTATTCCGGATTACCCCCCCGCTCTGGCCGCCATTGCCGCTTTGGAACAGAAGCAGGCCGATATCAAACGCGCCGGCGAGCTCTTTAGTGAGGGTCAGAAGATCGAAGCCTCACACAAGCATGCCGACGCCCTGAAGATATATAATCAGGCCATCGCCCTCGACCCCTTGCCTGAATACCGGAATCGCGCCGCCGGCATGCAAAATCTGATCGAGGCAGAGCGCAATCCCACGGCATTTGCCCAACGCATCCTCAGCGAATATCGGGGCGGCATCCTGATGCGCCGTGTAGCCGATAAACGCGCTGAAGTGCTAAAGAAATACAAACAGACCGATATCCGGGATAGCGGCTGGAAGATCTTGCTCTCCACCGGGCAGTACAAATATGAAGCCCGATACGACTTACTTACTCCCACCGACACTTTTTTGTATGTGTGGCAAATAAACCTTCGGGACCGCTCGCTGATTCCTCTGAACCGGCTTTCGGAAGACTTGATGAAGTAGGGAAAGCCAATGACAGCGAATATGATGAAGTACACCCGATACATCCTGCTAACAATCCTGATGAGCATGGGTCTGCTGTGGGCTCAGACCGAATTTGACCTGAAAGCCTTTGCCGATAGCACCAAATACGGCTGGCAGGACTATCTGCAGCGTAGTGATTACCGGGACGACCTGCTAGCCAGGCAAAACATGCTGCAGTTATACGAACTGGAAGCCCTTCCCATAAAGGAAAACTTCCTCAAGAGTGCCGTAATCCCCGGCTGGGGACAGTTTTCCACCAAACGCTACACCCGGGCGACGGTGATTTTGAGCCTGGAACTGGTCTCCGTGATGAGCGCCATCTACTTTCATGATAAGGCGATGACGAATCACGACCTGTATGAATCCGCCACCCAGATCGATGACATCAATCACTATTATGGCGAGGCTCAGACACCCTATCAATACTCGCTGATGGCGCTTGGATTTGGAGCCGTGGTCTGGGCGTACAATCTATACGATGTGATCATCTCGACCAATGAATACAATGAAGATCTCTGGCGGGACATTGTGAAGCGACGCAGCGCTTCACCCTTGCAAGTAACCCCAGCAGGTCTGGAACTGCGCTTCTAAAGGAGATATAGTGTGAAATACCTGGCTGCCATCCTGATCCTGCTAAGCCTCTTTGCCTGTTCAATGAAGCGCAATAACCCACTGGATCCACACTCAAATCCGGATATCGAAATACCCGGCGAAGTGAGCGGCATCATCGCCACAGCCCACGGCACAGGCTCCGATACCCGCTATGTGAACCTGGAATGGGGGAGCAACAATCCCTACAACACCGATGGTTACTACGTCTACCGCAGCTTGGGCTATTACAGCGCATACGCGGTGGTGGACACCGTGATGCACGCCACGGGGAGTCCCATCCAGAGCTATGTGCACAGTAGCGCAAACGATTCCAGCGTTAGCCCCGGTGATTATTGGTATCGCGTCTCCGCCTTCAAAAGCTATCCCTCAGGCAATCTGGAAGGCAGAAACAGCGTACCGGTCTTTGTGAGAATCCGAAACTGATGTCATGACCGATTACCTCTTGGAGCTGAATGAACAGCAAAGGGCTGTAGTAACCGACACCGAGAGTCCGATCCTGGTGCTGGCGGGTGCCGGAAGTGGCAAAACCCGCTGCATCATCTACCGTGCGGCATATCTGATCCGTGAAAAAAGGATCAAACCCTGGAAGATCCTGATCGTTACCTTTACAAACAAAGCCGCAGGCGAACTCACCGAACGCCTGGAAAAGCTTTTGGACATCAGCATGCGCTCCCTTTGGGTAGGCACATTTCACTCCCTGTGTTTACGCATATTGCGCTATGAATCAGCGCATCTTCCTTACAAACAAAACTTCTCCATCTACGATACTGACGAGCAGAAATCACTACTCAAACGTATCTACAAAGATCACGGCTTTGATGCCCAGAAATACCCGCTAAACAAGGTTCTGGGCCGGATCGGCAGATACAAAAACCGCCTGCAGCATCCCGGGGACATCGATCCAGCAGAATATGAACACAGCGCCTTTTACAAAGGGTTTATCACGATCTACCGGCATTATCAGGAAGCGCTGCTGCTGAATCAGGCCATGGATTTTGACGACATCCTGCTTTATACCGCCAAGCTCCTGCAGGGAAACGATCAGGTGAGAAGCAAGTATCAGGATCTCTTTGAATACGTGATGATCGACGAATATCAGGATACCAATCAGGCACAGTTTGAAATAGTGCATCAGATAGCGGGACATCATCAGCGCGTCTGCGTGGTGGGTGACGACGATCAGGCGATCTACAGCTTTCGGGGTGCCACACTGCGCAATATTCTGGAATTTGAACGCGATTACCGGGACGTAAAAGCAATCCGTCTGGAGCAGAACTACCGCAGCACAACTGCCATTTTGGATCTCGCCAATGCCATCATCGCCAAAAACAAAAACCGTCACGCCAAAGAACTGTGGAGCGAACTGGGGGAAGGCATCAAACCCCGTCTGGACGTGTATGAAGACGGCATCGAAGAAGCGGATATGGTGGCACGTGCCATCACCGAGGATTGGCATGAGGGCAAGCCGCTGAGTGATATGGCAGTTCTATATCGCACAAACGCACAGTCCCGCGTGTTTGAAAACGCTCTGATGCAGCATAAAATCCCTTATAGCATCGTGGGTAGCCTGCACTTTTACCAACGCAAGGAGATCAAGGATCTGCTCGCCTATCTTAGCTCCATCAGCAATACAGACGACAATGAAAACCTGCTTCGGGTAATCAACGAACCCCCGCGAGGCATTGGAGCCACGTCCATCAGCCGGCTGCTGGCCTTTTCCGCCAAGACCCGGGTATCGCTGTATCAATGCCTGCAAAATGCCGGCGCTGTACCTGATCTGGGTACTCCCGCGCTCAAACGGGTAAGCGCCTTTGCTCAAAAGCTGGAAGGCTGGCGCAGCAATCTGGGAGCCACTCCCGTAACCGCTATCGTCAAAGAGATTGTGGAAGACCTGGGCTTGGTACAGCTATACAAAAAGAGCAGCGACCCCAAGGACATCGCCCGGGCGGAAAACCTGATCGAATTCGTAGCATCAGTAAATGAATTTGCCGAGCGCTTTCAGAGCGAGAACGAGCGCCTTCCCTTACTGGAGGATTTCCTGCCGTTTGTGGCTTTGCAGACCGATATGGACAAGATCTCCGGCGCTACCGACAGCGTGCGGTTGATGACCCTGCACAACGCCAAAGGTCTGGAATTTGACACAGTCTATGTGGTGGGTCTGGAGGATGAACTGCTGCCCCATCGCATGAGCATGGACAGCCGGGAGGAGATCGAGGAAGAGCGGCGTTTGTTTTACGTGGGCATCACCCGGGCCAAACGCGTGCTGCGCCTCAGTTATGCCCGTGCCCGCAGACTATACGACAGCTTTAACTACACCAGCCCCAGCATCTTTATCGCCAATCTGGACGGCAAATACTTCCAAAGCAGTACTCACGATCCCGGGATTCCCATTCACGCTCCCAAAAAAACCACCACTAAGCTCCGCGACAGCCAAAAACACTATAAAATCGGCCAAAGAGTGTGGCACAAGGAATACGGCGAAGGAGTGGTGCTAAACGTAAACGGCACCGAAGCCGATGCTGTGGTGACGGTCTCATTCAAAAGGGGACAACTCCTGAAAGTGGTGGGCACGCATCTGGAAACGAGAATGTGAGGGGGCTGCGGAGCAGCGAAATGGGTCCTTCGGACGAGATGGGTGCCTGCGGCACGAAATGGGCGCTTTCAGCGCGAGATGGGTCCTTCGGACGAAATGGGCTGCTGCGCAACGAAATGGGTGCCTGCGGCACGAGATGGGTTGCTGCGCAACGAGAAAGGGTGGAGGCGGATCCGTCCTATTCCCGATAGGCGATTATCCGGTAGAATCCTTTGGGACGGCTGCTCGCTGCGGTGTCATCAAAATACAGCCTGGTGCGCGCTGTAGTACCCAAAAGGCTCACATTGCTGTTGAAGGCCGGATCGGTACAGAAGTATACCCTATACCCGTTGGGATTACCACTCACGGCGCTCCACGAAACGCGCACGTTGCCGTTTGACTGTAGCACTACCGCTGGTTCCTGCGGGGCATCCAAACCACCCAGTACATTCAGGGATATGGGAATGCTGATATCGGCATTATCGTCGCTGTTACTGATTAGGCTGATGCTGGTCTCGAAGGTGCCCACATCCAGATCTGAGGCATCAAATCCCAAAATGAGAGTGTGATCTTCCGCTTCGGCAGCAATGCTACCGCTCACAATGCCATGACCATTGATGTTTAGCCAATCAATCGCCGACTTATGCGTGATCACCTCTACTTGGTCCAGGCATACGCCATATCCGAATTTGGTAGTACCTTCGAAGGCTATGTAGTAATTCGCTGCTACATTGGGCAGAGCAACAATGTGATGTGTCCATTCCGGGATGCTTTCGGTATATTCAGCCAGGAGAATCCATGCACCCGAATTGCCGATTCTGTAGTAAATCCGCAGTTCATCCTGATCTCCAAGCCAGTCAGCCTGAGCGTGCCAGAACTGCAGGGATGCCGTTTCTCCGTCGCTGAGATCAAGAGCTGGAGTGATCAACATCCTCTCGCTGACATTATTTGAACCATAATACAACCGTGCATTGTAGGATCCCTCGTAAGGTCCATTAGGATTATTGCCATAGCCTCCTACGGCCACCTCCCAATTCACAGGATCTCCAGATATCTGTAGCTGCGTCCATCCTGCTGGAAGGCTGGACGCGTTGAAGCCTTCTTCCAATACAGTGGTATCGCTCATGGGTAAGCTGCAGGTGTAAGTCAAAGGTCCGGTGCCGCTATTTCCGATCACCAGATTACGACTGGTGGTGCTGCCGGCATCCATGATTACATTGAAGCTACCGGGGTTCAGCGTGATACTGGCAATTTCCGGAGCTGAAGCCAGCATAATCACACTAACGGCAAAATGCTGCATTTCAGAGTAGATTCCTCCCCAAGTCATGGAGTGCAGGTTGTGATCCCAGGTATCATGAATGTAAATCAAGTCACTTGTGCTTTCATAGCCCACGCCTACCATGGTGTGCCCCAACAGATGGATCATCACCGGGA
>JAEWNJ010000146.1 GCA_023392795.1 Candidatus Cloacimonadota bacterium | reverse complement strand
ACATACGCATAGAGCTTGGGTAGGTAATGAATATCGTTATACGAAGCCAACGCAAGATCCAATGAAAACACTCCATGAGTGCGCTGAACCTGCTGGAAGTACCTTTTGATCTGCGCTTTGGCATCATCCAGAGCCAGTATTTTGTGTTTATTTACTTTCAGGTACGAATCCTTGTATGTGGTTGGCAACATCAGGAATTCCGCTTTGCTCCCCAGATAAGGACTGAAGGGGAAACTGGTGCCATTATAAAAGCCCGGAGCATCCTTGAAAGCGGCGCTTTGATCGAACCGCGGGCCGATCTTATTGTGCAATTCCAGGATTTCAGCGTTCAGAGTGTGCCCATACTGTTTCAATCCTAGCCGATCCTTGGCCAATTGGTGCAGCATGATCTGCTTGCGGGTCATCATATCATCCCGGCTAAGCTTGTCATTGGGTAGTAAAAGTGCGATCTCCGAGCCGGCATTGATGATCTGCTGAATCTCTTCCTGCAGATCGGGATCGTCCAGCGAATAATCGATATCCGCGCAGCGATCGGTAGCCATAAAGAAGGTGCTGCGGCAGCCCGCATCGCGCTCCAGCTTGAGGAATTCGTCGAAGTTCCAATAGAGTTCGTAGTTTGTAAAGAGATACTGCAGCTTCCCCCACAGAGTGTGAAAATACTGCTGGAACTTGAGGGTAAAGAGCAGGGCAAAATCATCCGCAATGGAGAGCACCAGCGATGATAAATCCCACTTCTGCAGGTCATCCACGCTATGTGCCAGCAGCACAGCCGACGCCTGATTCTGCGGCCAAAATGCCTTCTGAGCGATGGGTATCTTTTGCGCGCGGGCGTGCTCTTTGATCATCGATTCGATCAGCCAGAGCAAACTATCCACCGCGGGATACTCCCGGAAAGGATAGAAAGCGCTGCTATCATCGGGGAAACGTTCAGATCCCTTGGCTGAGGCATCGAAGCCATATTCCGCGCAAGAGAGATGGAAAAAGACGTTGCCCACGAGATCAATATTGATCTTGCCGCCGCGGGTATCGCTATCGATGTAATTCTCCGCCACATGATGGTAAGGCCTGCCGGCAATCACCTTTGTGCTGTATAAAAGCTTCACGTCATGCAGGTTCCGCCGCAGTTTATCCGGGCTGTAAGCGCCCTTTTCATAAAGCTCCGGCTCGCACATGATAAAGATGGTTACATAGTGCCGGGCAATAGCCTTCAGTTGGTCTTCCGCGGGCTCGGATACGCTGTATATGATGAAGATTTCACCAGGCTTCAGCTCCTGCTCGCTCTTCACAAAGCGATAGGCCAGGCCGCGGTTATCAAAGATATAGCGAAAGCTATACTTGATTTCGTTCATAAAACGTTGTAATTTATAGTCTATGTAGATAGATATCATGCGCGCTTCAAAGCCACCATTTCATTTTGTGCCAATATATCATGCAAGTATTGGCGGTCAAGGATTTTCCAATTTACAATGTAGCATGTACGTTTATGGCACGCGGATTACGCGGATTTGGGTTTAGAAGGTTGAGAAGGTTTAGGATGTTGAGAAGGTTGAGCGCATAACCCATAACCCATAACCCATAACGCATAACGCATAACCCCACCCCCCCCTATCACAAAAACCATTTGACACTTCCTCGCATTTATCCACATTGGCAATTCACTATGGAATATTACCCTTCTGATGAGATTCGGCTATCCCTAAATGGGGTGATTAACTCAGGATTATGCACATCCTGCGGGATTTGTACGGCTCTTGACGAGAGTGGGAAATCCTTCATGCTTCATACTGATATGGGGCCGCGTCCCCATCTTTCCCGATACTCTCTATTCCGGAAGGATCCGCGTGATTACTGCCCGGGGATCGCCATTGACTATGCAAGTCTCTATCGCAAACATTATGGATCACTTCCGGAGAACTGGCTGATGGGGCATTATGAGGAACTCTATATCGGCTACAGCCTGGATGCGACCACGCGCAGCAGGGCTTCTTCCGGGGGAATATTGAGTCAGGTGCTGATGCATCTTTTAGATAGTAAGGAAGTGGATGCCCTTATCCTTGCCAAACAGGGGATCGGAAAAGCCCATTATGCCGGGCCAGTGATAGTTACACGAAAAGATGATGTGCTTGACTGCGCCCAGTCCATATATACTCCCGTGGCGACCTTAAGCATCCTATCCGAGCTGGATCCGCATCAGAGATATGCCATCACACTCTTACCCGATGCCGCAGCAGTGTTGCGCAAGCTTCAGCAGGATGGTGATCCCCGGGCACTGGCCATTAGATATGTATTGGGGCCATATACGGGTACGCAGATCTATCCCATGGCGCTGAAGTATTTCTTCAAAGAACTGGGGATCAAGGATTTTAATGAACTTGATTATATCAAATGGCGCGCCGGAGAATGGCCAGGGTATCTGGAAATGAAAGCCAAAAACGGCAAGCTGATCCGCAGTAAAAAGATCTACTATAACTTCCTGATACCCTTTTACATCACGCAGAGCTGCCGCATGAGCATCGATTTTGCCAATGAGTTTTGTGATCTATCCGTAGGCGATGCCTGGAGTCCCGCATATGAGGCCAGGGGTCAGGGCTTTTCCGTGCTTGCTTCCCGTAGCTCAAAGATGCAGGAATTGCTACACGATATGCAGAAAGCTGGTAGCATCCATCTGGAGAGCATTAATTGGGACGAAGCGGGGAAAATGCACGGGCATATGATGGATTTCAAGAAGCGTGGCGCCTTCATCAGAATGAAGTGGCGCCGGATGCTGGGTAAAGCGATTCCTCGATATGGCATTGAGCCGGATTCAATGCCTTGGAGCCGGATGGCTGTGGAAGCCGTAAATATCAGCCTCTTTGCCCTGGCGGGGACCACTGTGGCTCGCAGCATTTTGCTATGGTTACCGGAACAAAGCATGGGAAAACTCTTCGACTTCCTGCGTTTGAAATGGAAGGCTATGAGTAAGCCGGCTAAACGCAAGGGCCTGGGAGCCATGAAAATGAGGATCACGGATCATGCGTGATGCTATGAGCCTATTGATCCGCAGACAGATGCCGCGGATTCTAACTCAGCTTTGTCGAGACCCGGATTCAAAGAATTACGGCTGCTGGGATCGCAATTTCTGGCATTACAAGATCAGGGATTATTCTTCCATCATCTTACAACAAGGGAGCTATCTGCTCTTGGAAGCTGCCAGGCTGGATGAGTATCAGGATCGGGCAGAGTACTTACGTCGGTTGGCACAAGCCGGCGTAGATTTCTGGCATACCCGGGCGCTGAAATATGGCGCTTTTGAAGAGTATTATCCCTTTGAGCGCAGCTATCCGGGTCTGGCTTTCTCCACCCTGGCGATTGCTAAGATTATCAGGGATTTGCCGCTGGATCATCACGAGTACACTGCCGGGCTTCGCAAAGCGATCAAGCAATTGGAACTGCGCACGGAATTCGAAGCCTCAAACCAGTATCTGGCGGGTTTGGCCGCACTATATGTGATTTCAGACTTCGCTCCGAGTATGGTTGATGTGGCCAGGCTGGACCGCCGTTTCAAAGAACTCCTGAATACTCAAAGCAGTGAGGGTTGGTTCAATGAGTATGGCGGACCCGATCTGGGCTACCTAAGCGTGTCAATCGATTGTCTGTGGGATATTTGGGATGTAACGGGCGCAGATATAGTGTTACAGAGCATCCGCATAGCCATTGGCTTCATCGACGCCCTATTGATAGCGCCACGCAGTATCGGATTGCACAGTTCCCGCCAGACAGATTACATCGTACCCTATGGCATTATCCGCATGGCGGGCAGAATCGGCGATCTGGGACAACCGGCTGCGCAGCGCATTTCTGAGCTGCTGTTTAGCGACATCAACGAACCAGAGCACTTCTTTCAGGCCATTGATGATCGCTATTGGGTCCATTATATCGGCCATTCTGTTGTAAGAGCTTATGCCTGGGGTGGCAAGCTCCCGCTTGCCACAGAGAACGAGGTAGGATTCGACACGTCTTCTCCACCCCAAACCCTCGCTACGCTCCGATTTGGGGACCCCAGATTGTGTCGAAAGCGTCGGGACGACGCTTCTACCCTAAAGCGTCAAGATGACGCTTCCACTATAAGGCACTATCCTGAGGCGGGATACATAGTGATCAGAAAAGCGCAGTACTCCGGGTTGATCTCTACGAGGAAGGGCGGAATGGTAAGTATATGTGGTAAAGAAGATCAATACGCTGCAGATTACGGATCAGACCTACATCTTGGCAAGCGGGTCTATGTGATGAACTGGTGGGGCTCATCCCAGCTTGTTCAGTTCGAAGATAATCGCGTCACCATCAAAGGCAGCTTCGTGCCAACCAAAGAGCATATCAGCACACCCTTCAAGCATTTGCTGCTGCGTTTGGCAAGCTATGCGCTTGGCGCGTCCATCATCTCGACTTTGAAAACGCTCCTGATCTTCAGCCGAAAGCAGAGTCCATATACTTTTACCCGTGAAATCAGCATAGGGGAGAGGGAGATCAAGATTGTGGATGCGACATCCTGTCGCAATAAAGTGGAGGCGACGTTTCGTCGCATCACAAATATCAGGGCTTTCAGCCCTGCTCGACACGGGGACGTGTCGAATCCTAGGATTGTGGAAACGGCATCCTGCCGTTTGCGACAGAACACTTCAAGCCCTTGCATTGTCAAAGCTGCTGCATTTTCCAAACGCCATGTGGCCAGCGCGAATAGCTACAATCCGGAAAATGCCTCTATGGTCAAAA
Organism: Candidatus Cloacimonadota bacterium; assembly: GCA_023392795.1. Lineage (GTDB taxonomy): Bacteria > Cloacimonadota > Cloacimonadia > Cloacimonadales > Cloacimonadaceae > UBA5456. The sequence continues at coordinate 3,434 of JAEWNJ010000146.1, read as the reverse complement.
ACTGCAGGGTCGAAACCACGCAAGAATGGACTGGTAATGAGCTTCAGCAAACGACTATTATCCATATATAGAGCAAATTCAGGCAAGTTCATCCGCTTTGTGGCTGCCGGATTGCCATCCTTCCTGCTGGCAATTCCGTTTAATATCCTACTGGTAGAGTTGATTGGGATGCCCAAAGTTTCGGCTTATTGCCTGGTATTACTGATGCAGATCACGATCAATTTCTTTATGCTACGCAAGTTTACCTTCAGCGAGTCTGCCACATCATCCCTAAAACGAAAGTTCAGTCTCTTCATGTTTGGGATCATCATCTTCCGGGTTCTTGATGCCCTGCTTTATGCCCTTTTGGTGCAACGCCTGGGAGTGTATTACCTCCTGGCGCAAATCTTCAACGTGGGTCTCTTTGCCCTGGCTAAATACTTTTATTCCAAAGCTGTTTTTGAAGGATAGATCAATGAAGCTAATCATCCAAATACCCTGTTTTAATGAGGAACAATCCCTGGCAGCCACCGTGCGTGATTTGCCCAGAGATATCCCCGGGATCGACACCATCGAATACCTAGTGATCGATGACGGCAGCACAGACCGCACGATTGAGGTTGCCAAGGCTGCGGGTGTACATCACATCCTCTGTAACGGCTCCAACCGCGGTTTGGGGAAGAGCTTTATGGAAGGCATCACCTACGCTCTGGCGCAAGGGGCGGATATCGTTGTCAATACCGATGGGGATAACCAATACCTGGGCGCAGACATTGCTAAGCTGGTAGCGCTAATAGTCAGGCATGAGGCCGACCTCGTGGTGGGCTGCCGACCCATCAGGGCTCATCAGGAGTTTTCATGGTTTAAAAAAATGATGCAACATCTGGGATCATTTGTCCTCAGGCAAATCTCCAAGACCGATGTACGCGATGCAGCCAGTGGATTTAGGGCGTTCTCACGTGATACCTGCATGATACTGAATGTGTATTCGAAGTTCTCCTATTGCATGGAAACCCTGATCCAGGCAGGTAATTCCAATCTGCGTGTGGCTTCGGTGGATATCAGTGTGAATCCCAAAACCCGGAATTCGCGGCTATTTCGGAATATCTTTGAGCATATCGCGAAGTCCGGCTTGACCATGCTGACAATGTTTGTGCTGTATCGTCCGGGACGCTTCTTTTTCAGCATCGGAGCGCTGTTTCTAGGCGCCGCTACCCTCTTGGGATTGCGCTTTCTCTATCTGGTTTACATCCTGGAAGCAACCATGGGACGTACCTACCTGCCGTCGCTGATCCTGCTCTCGGTGCTGGCTAGTACTGGGTTCCTTAGCTTTATCGTTGGTATCCTTGGTGAAGTGCTAAAGTATATGCGGATTATCAGCGAGAACAACAGCTATCTGCTGCGCAAGATGATGTATGACAAGGAATAAAGCATCCAGAGGGGAACGAATCCAGCTCTGGCTTAATGCCTTTCTGCTGCTCTTTTTTACCTGCTTTGTGTTTTACAAAACCAGAGATTTGGGCGATCAGGGCTGGCTTTCCTATCCCTGGATTGCAGCCTTTGTAGGCATTGGTTTTGTGTTAGTAGTCATTTGGTACATTGGCTATCGCCGATGGCAACAATCCCCATCTGAGTCCCAGCGGGACTCAACTCCTTCAGACGATTTTCCCATGCTATCTAAACTATCGTCCCGAAGGGACTCTGTACGTGGTGATGACCATGATGGGCTATCTAAACTGTCGTCCCGAAGGGACTCAACCGATCCATCTGAGGGGAAATTTGATTCCCATGCTTCATCGCGAAATCTAAAACCGTGGGTAATTGTATTCATCATCTACCTCGCCCTCCTTTTTGCCTACGACTTCTCTGTAGCTGAAGCCTGGATCGACGCCAAAGGCGACGTAGAAACGGCGCAAGAGCTGCGTGAACAAGGCCTGAAGCAATTTCTGAAAACCTATCACCATCAAACCGCGCACGAAATCCTGCATAGTGCAGCCGGACAAAAAGGACTGGAACAATATGCCAGGTTATTGCCCTTCTATCCCTTAGAGCAAAGACTCCGTGCGCTGGATCAATCTCATGAGAAGCTGGAGAACAATCGCCGTCAGCATCACCCACCCTCATTTTTCATGATCCTGGCTACCTGGATGGGGCTTTCGGATTCTCTGCTATCGATCAAGGTCTTTGCCAAGTTCATGTTGCTGCTCTATCTGCTTTTCATGTGGCTGTTGATGCGCAACTTAATCAAAGATAAATGGCTTGCGCTCAGCGGGACTCTCGCTCTGGGCTTGATGCCGGCTTTGCTATTGGCTTCGCAAGCGCCGCGCAATGATCTGCCTTTTGGCATTGTCTCAGCCCTGATCGCCATGCTGCTAATGCATATCGCAAGATCAGATAAAGTGCACTGGGGTAAGCATCTGCTCTTGGGACTGCTATGTTTCCTCGCTATTTATGCAAAGTTTACCGCGCTGCTGATCGCTTTACCGGTGTTGGCGATCTACTTTTACCGCTACAAATCGCGCGCTATTCAGTCCCTGCTGCTGGTGGCACTTCCGGTGATCCTTATCCCCATTCTGCTGTATCTTGTAACGGGTTACGATATGCTGCTCAATATCATCACCGGACGCATTGTGCAGGATGCCTGGATTGCGGAAAATACCAGTGCTTTGAGCTTTATCACGCAGCGGGTGCTCTTCGGTCAGTTCAGAATCGGCATTCCCATTATGCTGCTGGCCTTTTACGCTTTGCCACAGGTAGTTAAACGCAAGGAACAGCGTCCACAACTCATTTTGTTTATCTTTTACCTGTCTTCATTTGTCTTGCTTTGGGGTTCCAGCATCGATAGGCATCAGATCGGTTTTCTGCCTTTTGCCGTGCCTCTGATCAGTCTCGCCTTAGCCCAATATCAAAAGCTGCTGAAGCCTATCCTGATCCTGCTGTTGCTCTACAATCTGCTCTTCATCTTCTATGCCGTGGTGGATAACGCGCATGATCGGGAACATGTGGTGGCAAGGTCGGGTTGGGAGTTTCCCATAACGCTTAACGCTTAACGCATAACGCATAACCAATTTACGATTTACAATTTACAATTTACAATGTACGATTAGGGCACGCGGATCACGCGGATTACGCAGATTTAAGGTTTAGAAGGTCGAGAAGATTTAGAAGGTTGAGCGCATAACCCATAACGCTTAACCCATAACCCTTAACCCTTAACCCATAACCCATAACGCTTAACCCATTTACAATTAGTGAGTACTGCGCCCCAGGCTTGCCGGGTGGTGTGACGTTTCGAATCCTGTTAAGAAGAGTGAAGAGTGGGGGTATCTTGTCCTCTTCAGGTTCGTACACCTCCCATACACCGGTCATACAATACTCATAGGTTTGTATGACCGGTGTTCGACAGGCTCATCACTGGCGAATCAGGTACAAGACAGGAAAAGGGGAATTGAGAA
>JAEWNJ010000145.1 GCA_023392795.1 Candidatus Cloacimonadota bacterium | reverse complement strand
AGGATTCGGGATCCTTCGAGAGTTGGGTAAGCCTTTGCGAGTGTGTTAATTGCGTTACCGATCATGGTATGCGCCTCCTTTATTATTTAGTAGTGTAGGATGACAAATTATAGGAGTACGCTAATATGTCAAGCCCAAATATAGTAAAAACCTATATTTCTGCTCCGGGTATGAAGATGAGTCACGTAAGCTATACGGGGACAAAGGTATAGAGATTATCTTCGATAGGTCTTTGCCTGCCATCATCAATGGCTTCCTCTCTGGTGACGCAATCTCCACCCGATGTCCACCTTAACTCCTCCTGAACCCAGTTCGGGTGGGATTCAACTGGCCTTCGGGAGGAATCCATGCCAGAAGGGGGGTGGAAGATAGAAACCTGAGAGAAACGATAAAAAGACGATCAGATCGAATACGACTCAGAGATGAACACCTAAAGATCAGCTATCTCTTAGCGGAACATGGCTATGAACTGAGCAAGGAAGGCAGGATCAAGCAAAACCCAGGCTTCACGCTGGATAATGCGTTGGTGGAGACGGAACCATGACAAACATGGATGTTATCCGAAACTTCGTCCATCAGTACAGAAAGCCGTTCAGCACAGAAACGATAACAGAGCTTACCGGAATCGAGGCCAGAACCGTATCACGGTCCATCAGAACGCTACTCAACAACCAGGAAATCAAGTGCATCTCAACTCAAGACAAGCTCTACGTAAGCAGTAACCGCTATCAATCTCAGGTTGGCTTCAATCAGAAAGGCAAGTGGAACTACAGCACTCAGGTAGCAGAAGAAATCCTAAACTTGCTAAACATCAAGCAATACCATTCCATCCGAGAGATTGCCTTAGACTATGGCAAGAGCAGGCAACTGGTCTTTGTTTATATGGAAGCACTGGCATCCATCGATATGGTGGGCATCGACTGCAGCGGGTACAAAGTCTTATCAAAAGAGGGGATCCTGAAGCTGGGCACATTCATTCAACCCGGCATACTGGGAAAAATGCGTAAGGAATCAGGCATAAAACCGAAACCGAGGATGAGGAAAACAGCTGCATAAGCCTACTAGCGTGCTGCTAATGGATTTTGTGCAAATATCTGATTGCGAGTTAGATAAAATGGATTACCTTCTGCTTAAGAAGTGATAAGATGATTTGCAATAATCGTGATACTCGTTTGAAAAAATCGTGATATCGCAAACCCACAAAACTGCCGATTTGAAAAAATGGTGATACGATTTGAAAAAATAGTTGAGATCCCATACTGGATAAGCAGAAAAGAGAGAGTACTTAATCACCTGTTATTTTTCTTGACAGTATAAAAGCAATGTCAATATTTGGGAATATTGAAATTGGGACTGGTGATCAAAATGATGACTACGGCTATTCGGATGATTAAATGCGTCTTTGATTTGTATTTTTTATGGTCGAGGCAAGACTTGCCTGTATATGTTGATTACGGCAGAATAGTAGGATTAGCCGCTTAAGCGGCTATCTATGGAGGTGTTTTGAAGTGTTTGAATTGTTCCAAGCCAATATCCTTACCCGATAATTCCAGGGATTTCTTCATATGTCCCTCATGCAGCATGTTGCACATGGTTTGCAGCCCTGATACCAAAGCTCACCTGCGTCCTCCCCACGTTAGCTATTGCCCAATATGCAAAGAGAAAGTATCCAGCAGCTATGGGCAGGGATTATCTAGTTTCTCCAGAAGCTTGGTTAAAGCCGATTCAAAACTTGTCCTGGCAAACTCAGTTCCACTAGTTCTGGGTTCTGTAAAAAACTTGTTTTGTTTCTGTTACGATTTATTCCTGATAGTGATATCAGACAAAGGCAAAGGCGTGGTTATCAGAGAAGATGAGGTAGTTCACGAGTTTGATCTGAACAAGCTGTTCAATGCCTCGCTCGAGAAGATCGAGCCATACTCGGGTGGAGTATTGCTATTCAACAGCTCCGGGCATGTTTACAGAATGGCATATTCATCCATTTTTGCTACTTCTCCGGGCGCGGATCAGCTGACCTCCCGGTGTAAGGTGAGTTCCTTTGATCCGCTGACAAATACTCTGGTGTACTATGAAAATGGCATTATTCACAGACTTAATGTGATCACCCAAAGAAGTGAGCGAGAAGCCACTGATTATCTGGTGCGATCTATTCTTTATTGCGCGCAAAACCTTTTTTATATAGGAGAGAAGCAGAGGCTTTACACTTTGGTAGTGAAATCATTTGATACCGGAACTCAGAGCGAGAAAACCTCGCCACATATTAAAGGGGATGGCTCCATCCTGGCTATTGCAAACGAAAGATTCCTGGCCTTCAGTACCAGAAATCAAGGCGAAACCCATCTTTGGAGCGGGGCTTGGAAGCATCTAAGCCGCAAGCAGTCCGCCTGGACGATGATCCCAATGACAAGCGCTGCAAACAAGCTGGTGCTCAAGGATGATAGCTTGTACATTCAATATTTAGACAAAATTGAGCTTAAGGACTGTCAAGGTCTGCAAGGTGGTGTAATGAACACGCAGACAGAAGTACAGGGGCTGGTGCCGGGTTCTTTGGAAGTATCACAGCTAAGTGATCAGATCTCTTATCAGTGCGTTCAGGCTAATCAAACCTACACTAGCGTGCTAGCGAACGGATTTGCCCACAAGAATTTCCAATCCAGGGGTTTGAATTCTCGGGTTATCGCCCAAGCGTGGTATAACAACCGGCTGGCTTTTATTGCAAAAGAAAACAACAGTTATGTGTATATTCGGGAGATGATGGATGAATAGATATCTGCTGCTAATCCTACTAATTGGTGTGTCGGCGGTGTTAGGTGGAGTATGTTTTGTAGTCGATGGTTCCGGAAGCATGCAGGGCTTTGTAAACAGAGGCTCTCTCCTGGCACTGGTGGATGATATCTCTCAAAGCTTGGAAGCTGGAGAGGGACAAGCCCAATACAAGATATTCAGCTCAGTCACTTCCCAGGAAGTTAGGGTTGAATCCGTTCGAAGAGAGGATATCAACAATAGAGCAAGCTTTAATGGCAAATACACTTTGCTTGGCAAGATGGCAGAGCAGCTCTTTAATGAGCAGGCATCAGGAAACTATATCATCATAACGGATAACGTGGAAGACGATCCTTATACCATCGGAGAATCCGCCAAGTTTTACTCCAAACTAAACGAGAACCAAGTTATCAGTTCCATTGATGTATCGCCTCGAATATTGAACTTCTCCGGCAATCCCTATCGGGGGAATGCTTCTCATTACAACGGTTCTACGGGGCTGATCGTGTATTTCGTCTCTACTAACCTGGATGATGCCGCCAGATCCGAGAGGAATTCATTGCTTCGGAAGCTCCGGGATAAGAACTATGTGCTGTTTCATATCCGTCCAATAACAGCAGAACACATTAGCCTGAAATCACCCCAAAACACCGGGGGCGGTTTTGAGATCTACTCAAAGGGTCGCAGATATCACTTAAGGGTGCAGTCTAACCGCTCTGGTATTCCTTCGCTACAGATCGATAAAGCCAATACCATCCGATTTTCGATCATGATGAGATCGAACTACGAGTATATAGGGGTTAGGGAAAACACAGCGGTTAAGGTTGAACACTTCAGGATAAAATCCGACGGTAGATATCTCAGGATCAAAAGACCGATCATCGAGATCAGCCCCTCAAGGCTGCCAAAGTCTTTGGAAGAGGGCGGAGCGCAATTGTTTGACGTGAAGATCGTTCTCAGGCCCATGCAGGCAAGTTTTATGGACAAACTTAAAGCGATGTTCAATCCTCACAATTGCTCGGTGGAATTTGATCTGGTTTTGGAGACTGGACACAACAGCCTGTATATGACAGAAGCCGTCGCAGGAGAATTCTTCACGCGTAACCCATCTGTTTACCAGAAAATCTATTCCAGTGAAGATATTATCTCCTATTTCAATCCCCAGGATAACAAGCTGAAGCTGAGTATCTCCAACGAAAATAATCCCCGTGATCCTCGCACCAAAGTGGCTATTGTTTACGATAATCTCCCCCTCTATATAGGCTTGGTCTTTGTAGTGGTTTTGATACTTCTGGGCATAGTACTGATCGTACAGATTTCCAGCTCGCCGAAAGAGCTGAAACTTACCATAAAGTACAAAGCTACCGGAAAAGTGGAAGAGCATAATCTCACCAGGATGTCATCCGTCAGGATAGATCCCGCAGAGATCAAACGCACCATCAATCGCGTGAGAGTTAAGCTTCTGGACCCTGATAACTATTATTTTAAGGATTCCATCTTCAAATCCATGGATCTTCCGGTGAAGAGCTCCTTGGAAATTGTCGATAAACCACACTTGAATACCATCATGATATCACTTGATAAATAAAGGAGGAACAAATGAAGAATCTAATGCTATGCTTACTTGCTTTGCTGGTCTCATTTGTACTGATTGGCAATCTCTGGGCTCAGGACGCTTATGTTGAAGATGAATATGAGCCCGATTCAACTTACCAAAAAGACTACGACATGACAGACGAGATCAACACGGGGGGCTATCTGCCCAACAAGTATTTGGTCATCAGCGTTTGTCTAGTGGCTATCGCAATTTTCTACTATCTCTTTCTCAGTTTGTACGAGAAAGAACTGGATAGAGGTAAGAGTCCTTTGAAGGCTGCAGCAGGTCAGTGCTTGAAATTTACTTTGGTCTCAGGCTTGGTGATTCTATGCGGGATGTTTGCGCTCAACGGCTTGAGTTTTAGGAACATTGGCGATTTTATTGCTTCCTCACTAGCTTATCTGATGATTATCGGACTGGTTTGGGTAGCTTATTTAGTCGCTTCTATTGTCAAGGTCAGCTAGGGGGAGGACAAATGGCTATTACAACTACATTCATCGATGGGGGATTAAATCCCGTAGCAACCAATGCGGACATGAAAAAGACTCTATTTATTGGTATAGGCGGTAGCGGAAAAGAAGTGTTGATGCGGCTGAGAAGAAAGTTCTATGCTGCAACCGAGAACCCCTATGGTTTTGATTTTATCAAGTATTTATGGATAGATACGGATATTAGCGGAGTGCCAATCAGTTCTGAGAACTGGGATGTGATCGGGCAGAACATCCAGTTTGGAGTGAGAAACAATATCCATGAATCCCTGAGTGTTTCAATACAACCTGCAGTCCTGAACAATTTCTACGATCAAGTGCCCCAATATCCTCATATAAAGCACTGGTTGCCCATAGATGCTCTACGTCCTCTGGGAGCGAACGCTCTCATGAATGGCGCGAAAGCAATCCGACCTCTGGGCAGATTGGCTTTCAGTTGGCATGCCGACACAATAAAAAACAATATTCATGCCAATCTGCTGGATCTCAATGTGGTCTTCAATGTGCCGGGAGTCGATGTTGATGACAGTATCTCCATCTATATTGTAGGCTCACTTGCTGGTGGTACCGGGAGCGGGATGTTCCTGGAGATTGCCAAGCTAATTAAGGCAAATTGGCCTCAATACCAGTGTTATGGAGTCTTCTTCCTTTCAGATATCTTTGAAGACGTGGGAGATAATCGAGTCCGAAACTCCAACTGCTACGCATCTTTGCAAGAGCTGGATTTCTATCAGACTGCAGCCAATGCACTTGATCCCCTCATCGGCAGGGAAAGGCATATGTTTGAGTTTGTGGAGCCCAATGGAGCAGTAAGGAGCTTTGAATTGCCTCTCTACAACAATATCTTTCTGATCTCCAAGGAGTATTACAAATCTCCCGGTGAACAGGATTTTGCCGATCCTTTTGAGATGGTGGCAGAGATATTCTATTTTGATTTTGACAGGTCAGATTTCGGGGCTCAGAAGAGATCGCAGGCCGTTAATGGTCATATTGCAGGTTCTGCTGCTTCAGTAAAATTTGTGTGGCAGGATGGAGACAAGGAGGTCTCAGTCGAGAATACCTATAGTTCGGACTATTCGTCATATGGACTGGCTGGGATATTCCTAAATATCTCCAAGATGAAGAATTGGGCTTCCTATAAATATATATTGGATATCCTGAAGTCACACAATCTTGAGCATCCGGCAAAATCCCAGCTCTTTGAGCTTCCCAATGGTACTTTCGCAGTCAAAGAATTTGGCTTTGAAAACATCCTCGGGATGATCTCCAAAGGGAATCATGCAAACACTGTGGAAGAGGCCTACCGCAGCAAGCTGGAATCTGCCAAACAGGAGAGCCTTACCAAGATAGCTTCCACCATCTCCTTTGATTACATGAATCTTGGAACAGTGCAGGATGTCTGCCACAACGCCTTCAATAGGATAGATTCCTTCATAAGCAATCAGCAGGAACTTATGAACCTGGAACTTACCGAATACCAGGGAACTCCAGGTGACTCCCTCCAGGGCCTCAAAGCAAATCTGGAGAAGACTCTGAAAACTCTGTATCTCGAGCTTGAAAAGCTGATGTACAGCATTTTGAGCAGAACTGAGGATGGAGGACCCGCTAATGTCCGCGAGATGTTTAGCAGGGTTGATAATCTCCTCACCCAGATGACTGTTAGTAGAGGTAGCTTTATCACTGACACTACAAACTTGAAAAACAAGCTACCTGAAGAACAGCCCAAGCGACCCGAGATTGTGGTAGACAGCCATATTGGGCAGCTACTGTCCAGAATCAAAGAATGTGACGAGATCCCGTTTATCTTCCCTTTCTATAAAAACAGAGCAAAGAGGTATTACGAGAAGAAGCTCTCCCGCGAACTGGAGGGCATGAACCGGACGATCAAGAAACAGATAGATGACTATTTCATTGAATGGAAGCAGATTCTTGTGAAACGATATGAAGTGGTTTACCGGGAGAAATTGATCGAACTCTATGACGCGGCGAAAGCCAGGATTTTAGAGATAATCCGGGCTGATCGGGTGTCTATTGATAACCATAGTTTCCTGGGTTTAAGCCCTCAACTGCAGAGCTACCAGGATCAGGTTTCTGATTTGATCAACTACTATGATAGCTATGAGTCAGATTTGCGCAGAGTGATAACGACTTCTATCAATCGCAAAATGATCCTGGATGAGACACTAAATCTTGATCAAGTTTACAAAGATTTTGTGTCCAATTTGGGAGATAAAAGCTGGTTAACTGCTCCGGTTGTGGATGCCTACAATCCTGAGATAATCTCAAAACACCTCTCAAATCAGGATTTGAATGAGCCTTCCCAAAAGTTTGTCCGTACCCTGGCTCTCTACAGCCGGTATTGCATTTCCGGCAATTTACCAGAATTGAAGAGAATTCTTATTCGGAATTGTCAGGAAAGGTTCAATCAATTCATGCAGGATGATTCGGTCTTGAACCGTCTGAATCAGTTGCTGCGCAGCAGACCGGCCGAGACCCAGAATAGTATAAGAAATATGCTCTCGAACTTTAACTTCAGGCTGGCATTGTCAGAGCGGTACCCCAGTATTGACAATAGAGTATCGCAAACCGCAGAGAATAACCGTTTGCCGGGCTTACCCAGAGCAGATGCTCATATTGAAACACTACTTGGAAATCTTGGGACCATCGGCCAAGTGAAGTATCATGGCTCGGATGAGTCGATCCTGTTTTACTCCGAGACTTTTGGATACCCGCTATTTGCTCTGAAGGATATTCAAAAACTGGAGCATGAATACAGGTCGTTGGTTGAAAGAGATGGCATCAGCTCAAAGCAACAACGCTATACCGATATTGTAACAGACTATCTGCGGCCCTTGGTGATCCCCAGTGATATCACTGCTATGAAGCAGTTGCTTTCTTCTTGGGAAATGCTCTATGAGGCGATTGTACTAAGAGTGATCCGCTATGAATCAAAAGAATGGAAGATGACAGTGGCATTTGCTGAGAATCTTTTTGCCGCACAGAACATCAGCCTGGGTAGAACTCTGGAAGCAGCAGCTCTGCACCTTAGCCAGGCTCAACCCTTGCAACAGGCGGTGAAAGAGCAAACCTACAACAGGCAGATCGAAAATTATGGAGAAGAGGAAGACCTGCAGGAAATATACTTTGCCCTGTTTGGGAATTTTAACCAGGTGCTTAGTTTTTCTAAGGCTCAGTTCAATGACCGGTACAGACCTAAGAGTCCCCAAGAATACGTGCTGGAAAAGCTATTGATTAAGTATAGAGCCAAGTATATCCAAGCCTTAGATACTGTGATAAATGAAGATGAAGTAACCCGGAAGCTTGCAGAAGAATATGGAAACCGTCATTTGGTCCGTTCCGGATACGCCGATGCAGTGCATACTGAAGGTCTGAGTATTTCTCCCAAAGCAGTTTGATATGGATAAATGCCTTTGCGGATTGCTGATAAGTAGCGATCAATACAACTACTGTCCCTCTTGCGGGCAGGTGATACGGAGTTTCGATGTCACCTGCCCCCAGAGGGCATATCTGAACGTCCCCTTTACCATAAGTATCCGATCCGGTGGTTCTCATGCTCTCCAGATTGATCGGCTTTCTCTTGATGAATCCACTCTGGTGGAGAGTGTTTCACTTAATCCGGGTGCATCTTATGAACAAGATCTAGTGATTGCGGAAGAGGGGATTTCTATTCTCAAAGTACAAAGTGGCTCGCTGGAAGAAACCTATCAGATCAATGTGGTGGAACGAGGTTCGATAACCCTACGCTGGCAGAACAACCAGTTGATCTATGAACTGGATAAAGCCAGCCACCGGGTTTATGTATCCAGAAGCTTGGCAGATAAGACCATCTACCCGGACGAATCTAGTAATTGGTTTAGAGCCAAGAGCATCCGCCTTAAGGGAGATGGCGGCAGTTTTGAAGTGGATAGATTTAGTAACAGATTCCAGATCAGCGATAAGCTCTTTGACTTCCTTCAAGACAAAGGCAGTGCCAACCTGGATATGGAGCTAATCTCAGAAGAAAACCACCGCATTGAATTACCAGAACTAAGCTTTTATTATGATAGCGAGCTACCGGATTTGAAGCTGATCCCGGCAGACGATTTTGTGAACAGTAATCCCCTAGGGGGAGTGCGTGATCAAATAGGCTTCACGCTGGAGTACAGATGGGATCAAAAAGAACTCGAACGTCCCATTAATGCCATTACAATAGAATTGAGTGGTAGCGGAATTGTACCAACCAGGAGCAATGAGTACTTTAACAACCAACAGCGGCTTGAAAAGAAACTCCAAGTTGATCTGGATAAGGTTCCTTCAGGATTGGGTCGGATAAACGTTAAGCTGACATACGAGATCCAGGAAAGGATTTTTTGCCGGGTGCAGTGGATTGATTTTCAGGTTAAGGTTATTGATGATATTCAGGTTGACACCAACGGGGTTGTTGCTATTGACTTCGGTACCAGTAACACCTGTGTGGCTTATATTGAGCAGGTGTCTAAAGCCAAAGAACTGTTCCAATACAAGTCTGGTAGTGGCAATGCATGGGGTTTGAATCCGACCATCATTAAGTTTATTGAGTTCAGAACAGATGAGGCAAGTATAGTAGAGTATGCAGATCGAAAGGGAGAAGATCGTCCTCTGACTTTTGCCGCCAACTTTAAGCCCCGTCTGGAGCGGGATGAAGAGCTCTATTTCTGGGATCTTCAAGCTCCGCCAGAGATCAGACCGTTCAGGCCCAGCCAACTGTGCGGGATGTATCTCAATGCTGTTTTAAATGGATTTGCCCTTGAAATGGGTAACTTTCCGGGAAAGATTATCATGAGTTATCCGGCTTCGTTTTCCAGCGAAGCCAAAGCAAGACTATTCAAGGCTATAAATCTGCCAGGTGTGATTATTCATACCGAAGGATCGCTGTCTGAACCTGAAAATATAGCTCTGTATTATTCGCAAATGAATGAATCTATCCGCAAGAAACTGAAGAAAGACGGCGAGCTAACTATCTGCGTTTTCGATTGTGGGGGCGGCACTACTGACGTTAGTATTGTCAAGATTTCTGAAACTAATACAGCCCACTTCGAAATACTGGCAACTTGGGGTACGGATAGCTTTTCAGGTAATGTGATTGATTATCTGGTAGGTACTGCACTGGATGGAGATAAAGACTGGTATCCCAAGAATATTAGAGATCTCTATACAACCAGTAATGAGAGCTTGAAAGAGTATCTGGCGAGGTCTCTATATTATGAAGATCTGAAAAAGGCCGGCCAGATTTTTGATTCAGACACGCATCATAATGAGACTCGAAAACTTGTGGAAAGTGGCATACAGGCTATGTATGATAGGGTGAGAGGTCTTATGAAAAGTCTTTTTGATTTGAGAAAGATGGATACTTTCGAAACAGACTTCCTGATTCTGGCTGGTAATTCCTGTTTTCTGGAGATCTTCAACGACTTGGCAAAACAGACCTTTGGGCTAGCAGAGATAATCTGGGAACCGGAGGATGGGAAAAGGGCGGTTGCCCTGGGTGCCTTGGAAGCTTACGAACTGAGGGCGGTGCTGGATATTCGGGGTACTACTCTCAGCAGTAACGAGTACTCCGTTCGCTTGAATCTACACGGTTATGAAGAGGTCTTCCCGCCCCTGCTGGATATGAGCCAGGTAACAGAATATCTTAGCCCTCCCGTGAATCCATCTCAGATTCCAATCCTGGGCAGAGCCTTTATTCGTGATCATGATCAACGGCCCACAATCCTGTTTGAAGTTCCCTGTCCCAAGACCAGAATAGGAACCGGCAAGATGAGATTCCGGCTCCGCTTCAAGGCCAAAGAGGTTTCCTACGGATGGTGTTCGATTGAAGGGGAGGAGATTATGGATGCAGATTATAAGACAATATATAGAGAAGATTGAGGTCAGGATATGAATACTGAACTAATGATGCTAATTGTACTGCTTTTGGGTCAGGTGCAGGTGGGTTTGCTACTTTGGCTTTCGATCAAACACCGCAAACAGATCAAGCAGGTGGAATCCGATATGGAAAAGCAGTCCAGATTTGCCTCGAGACAGCGGGAAACCAATAGCCCGCGGGAAGCGAAGCCCAGCCCCAGGAAACGCAGTAGAATCACATGGGAGTATTAAGATGATTGCCACAGTATTTACAAACCTCTCAGGTGGGGCATATTTTGCGATGCTTATGGTTCTGACATGGGTCTTAGTCGTCTTGCATCTATTGCTCTTTCGACTCTGGAAGAAGCCCGCAGTTACTCCTGATGCCCTTGTTCACGGGCAGGAAAGCGATACACAAGAGACGGCAAATCTACCCACTGCCCCAGGGACAAATAGTTATCCTAGTATCAGCATGGAGGATATGCAAAGCATGCAAGAAGAGATTCTGAATAAGCTTACAGAGATCAAAGCACTCATAGTAAGCTCAGGATCAGGGCAGCAGCAGGATTATCCCCGACGGGAGCCTGACATTTCTTCAGTGGGAAGACACAACAAGGATACAATAGAAGAATTCAGAGCCTATCTGAAGACCTATTATCCCTCTGATGCAGAAAATATCCTGGAGATGTTCCTCTCCTTTTCTCAACACTTGGCTAATGAACCGGTGCTCAGGGATAATGTGATCAGATGTGCCGCTGCTTTGGATTTTGCCAACCTCTCTGAAAGAAGAAGCCTGGAGCTTTGCAGTATTGCCTCAGAAGCTCTGGAAAGTTTTCAGATCAAGCTATATTGCCCCAAAATCGGCGATAAGTTCGATCCCGAAAGTATGAGTCTCAGAAACCAATACTCAGATTCAGAAAGGGTAAGCAAGGTACTATACTTTGGGATTACGAGCAGTAATAGAGAAATACAAAAGGCAGTTGTAAATGTCGGGTAGTAAGTATATCGAGTTGAATTATCTGACATGCGATGATGATTGCGTTATCTTGCAATTTGATTATAATACAAACCCTCAAAACACCAATTCTCAGCCCAATAAGTATGTTCGTAAGGGTAACGATTGGTGCAAAGGAAATACACAGAGTAAAATCAGCCCAGAGAATCTCAGAACTGAGATTCTAAAGCGCTATCCATTTATTGATGCCAAGGAAATTGTAAAAGAAGCAGCTAGACTTAATTGTTCAGTATATTTTTCACCAGAAATAATAGAACTTCTTGATTCTAGTAATAATCCAGTTCGTCCAGGGTACAGATTAGTATTGGTTGATAAAGTGGTGTATCGCGAAAGTGATAGCTCTATTCACTTCGTCTTCATTGGCAAGACTGTGTTCGTTGAGGCATGGAATGTGCCTAAAGATCAATTCGATTGTATCCTGACGGAAACACAGAATTATCTAGGATCATCCATCCAGCAGATAGATATAAATAGTGGAGATGTTGATACGCATAATCCAGGTAATAGCATAAAGGTTGAGCGTAACGGGTCTACATACTTCCCTAGAGACATTGATGTAATAATTGCATTCTTGATGAGACTAGAAGGAGATAGTTGTACTATACATATTCTTGAATCAGTTAAGAAAATTAGAAGCATAATTCAGAAAGCTACGACTAGCGACGGCCTTGAGAGGCTAGAGATTAGTAGAGATCACACAACTGTGTATAGGCATGCTGGAGAGAAGAAACAAATATCCCATTGGAGTAGAGATGGACTATTCTATGATAATGAAGCGCTAAGAAAGTCAATTCAAGCTGAATCACCCCGGGAAGAGGAGTTAGCAAGCAAGAGTAGCAATGAAGCCGGAATCGTAAAAGATGTTACTCCAGAAGTTCATCCCAATGATAATCAAGTACAGAATACTCCTGCATGTCAAAACCCTTCAAACCGTGTGAAACCCGGACAGGATAAGTATATAATAAACTTCAAGAAGAATGAAACAACCGAGGACGTATTCCCCGAGGTACAGTTTGACAAGCAGGGGAGTAGATTAGTTGAGCAAGAGGTCGAGAACGCGTTAACTACCTGTAAATCACCTTCATCGTTTGTTTCTACCTTGGAAAGCATCTTTGAGTTAGATCACACCAGTGTTATTGATGAATTTTTTTCTTACATTCAACTACCTGGGATGTCCATCCACTTAACTCCCTTAGAAAAAGATCGGTGGAATATTGAGCTAAAAGGTACAAAGAAAGCTGATCTGGATAGAACTGAACAAGAACAAAAAGACTTCCAGATGAAGCTCGATCAACAGCAGGAAGAACTCAGTTCTTCGATGAAAACAAACAAGGTTAGACTATCAGTTTTGGATAGAGTTTTGAAGTTGCTCAACATAGATGATTATAACAAGTTAGAAAGTTTTCTAAGAGAGAAGATTGAAGGCTTTGATTCCTTGGAGAGGGAGGCTAAGAGTCTCCGCGCCATTGTTCAAATCTTGCACGCAACACCTGAAAAAGCGAGGGAGAAGGTGGAGTATCTCAGCCATGCTCTTGCTCCTGGATCATCATTAAAGGATACAAGCCTTGATGAGCTGAAAAACCGAATTGACGAGATGTTGAAAAGTTATAAAAAAACTGGGGAGTTAAGTAGTGAACTGGAGAGTTTCTTTCAACAACCGGATTCGCTGTTACTGGGCACTTTCCCTCTGATAAAAGAAGAGGTGGGCTCAAAGTACAGTTATTTTACAGACTCTTACAACAAGCTTAGTTCACAGATGATTATTGCCGAGGCTATTAAAAGCAAGCTGGCAGATCCTCAGCTCCGCTCCAAGCTTGATCTTGAGATAAATACCCTGAACGAAGAACTTAGGCAATACAGCCTGGCGATTGAAGTGCCCCAACGCGGCACATCTGCTGATCCATCCAGGCATAAGTTTGTGGGATATGACAGCGGAGGTACCAGGGGGCAGATATCGTCCGTATCGGCGTGGGGCTTGGTTGAGCTGGAGAATGGCTCCTACAAGAGAACTATCTATAAATCTGAAGTAAGAATATATCAATAGGAAGTACATGATGTTTTTGAGTTTATTCCAGGTAAGTGCGACAGAAGCCTTGATTGCTTATGTTTTAATCGGCTTGTTTGCGCTGTCAGGTATGATTTTGATCACCATCGAACTTGTACGGCGCATACACTTCGATTCCTACGATCTCTCGGATGAAATCCGCAGATATACCAGAGAATCAAAAGTGAGCGACGAAAGGGTTTTGCTGGATTATGTGGATAGCTACTTCTCCCGGACTATGCTAGCTTTTGACGAAATTATCAGATTTTTAATCTCAAGTTTGACCATTCTGGGACTACTGGGTACCTTTATCGGGCTGGCAGTTTTAATCGTACCTGAGTTTAATGAGCTCTCTACTACTGTCAGTATAGGCAACGTGTTAGATCCGGACTTCAAGGATACTTTCGGGAATATAACTGATGGCTTCAACACTGCATTTGGTACAAGTATCATGGGAATAGTCTGTTCGATTATCCTTTCTATCTTATACCATATTCTAAGGCAGAACATCAGAGCTGTCAGGTCACAATTCACTCGCTTTGAGCTTCCTGCCTTGATCGCCGAGACCAAGAAAGAAACCCTCAGCTACGATCCGGTGGAGTTCTACCACGAAATTCAGAACTACTTTATCGATGGCTTGAGGAAGTTTGGAGATACCGCTGCTAAGAACCAGGCTGAGTTTAAGCAATGGTCGGTAACCGTGGTGAAATCCCACACGGAGGCAGTGAAGACTTATGTGGAATCCAACAACAACACCATGAAAGAAGTGCTGGATGAGCTGGGAAAAGAGTACAAGGCATTGAAGCAGGTTAGCAAAGACAACTTAAGAGTATCGGAAGTGCTGGGTTCTTTGATAGATAAATTGGATGCCTTTGCCGATGTCATTCGCAACTACGATAAAACATATGAGAATCTCCTTGGGCAGATCGAAAATTTCTCCACGGAGTTTGCCAATGTCTTCTCCCGGATCCAGACCGTGGTTGAGCTTACTACCCAGCCCTCTAATCTGCTCACCAATCTCTACACGGCTATCTCAACCATGGTGAACAATCAGCATGACCTGTTGACCGGGAACAAGGCTATGATGGAAGGGTTCCGGGCAAACTTTGAGGAGCTACTTCAAAGCAGTTCAGCCAGGAATGATGCCAATAGCGAGAAGTTTCAGACTATCCTGACGGATCTTCTGATGGATGTGCAGACCGTCTTTTCTCCGGATTCTGTTTCCAAGCTGCTGGATCCCCGTTTTGAGATGGTAAAGAATGAACTGGTGAATCTTTCTATATCTCTGGGAACTCTGAACTCCTATGGGAAGAGCTTGGAAAAAATGGGGGCAGTAGAATCTTCAATGCAGAAAATCAGAGATCTGCTTGCCGAAAAGGGTGCACACCAGCAAGAGTTTGCAAACTTGGAAGCCCAGCTAAAGAAGATTAATGATAATCTGGGTAGAGTCTTCGAGGCATTGGAGTTCTAATCAATGAATAGCTTCACCGATCATAACGAGAGTCTGAACATCTGGCCATCCTTTGCAGATATTGCCTTCTGTGCCATGGTGGTCTTTCTGATCTATGCACTCTATTTGATGAGCGTTCCCCAGAATGTGAAGGTAGGGAATATTGATGCAAAAACTGCGGATTTTGCTTCGGGATCTGCTAAATTGCCGCAAGCAGCTTATGCTTCCCTAGATAGTCTGCATGATAAGATAGTGCGGGGTGAGTACAGCCCGATGTGGGAAGGTGATTCTACCTATATTATTGTGGTGGCTGGGCACACAGACAATGTCCCATTCTATGATGCAAAGCTTATCAACAACTGGGGGCTTTCATCAGCCAGAGCTCAAAGCGTTGTGAATTACTTCGTTGATATAAAGGGGATTGATCCTAAAAGAATAAGAGCAATAGGTTATGGAGAGAACAAGCCAAAGACCAGCAATGCTACTGAAGAAGGCAGAGCGAAAAACCGAAGGATTGAAGTTTTCCTCATGAAATCGGGCGGCAAAATATAAACCTGTGCTGGTATTTGGAGGGAGGATATGAATGAATAAACTAAAGCCCTTGCTAAGATATGTTCCTCATGTATTTATCATGCTGCTGCTCCTCTGGGCTCTAAATCCGGAGAATCCCTATGCTTATTATCGGATTATGAGAGTAATCGTCTGCGCGGCATATGCCTATCTCTTTACGTCCGCCATCGGTAGCAAAAAGAAAGAGTGGGCCTGGGTCTTGGGAGTCCTGGCATTTATCTATAACCCGATAGTATCGCTGCATCTAAACAGAGAAATCTGGACTGTGATAAATGTAGTTTCGATTCTCATCACAGTCCTTCATATCTGGTGCCACCGAAACTTACAATCAGAGTAACGACCTTGATGTAGTTTCACAATAAGAATGTAGCTATTCTGTGAAATGCGCTCTTCTACCTATTGCACGGATTAAATCATAGCCGTATAGTCGCATATATGACCGTTGCACAATCCGCAAAACAAGGTGCGCAATTAGTTTCTCTCCCGGCTCAGAGTAGCGTCATACCTGATAGCCGGGGTATTATCCACTGGATTGTCATGGCATTACGCTCATCATAAACATATATCCCCTACCCCCATCCATTAAAACCACAGTCTTCATGGTTGGGGGTAAGGGATTAAACCATAAATACGGCCTATACCATATTATACCAGGAGTTTACACCCCTGGCTATGGAATATTACCCCTGCCGGGGTTTCCACGATCTCTTACCTCTTGTTCGAATATAGTGCTTATGATCGTTGCATCATGACCTGATAACAAGGATTATATCCAATTATTCTCCATCCATACAGCACTTTAGCAAGTAAAACGCACTCTTGATATCTGTCAATGATAAAATCCGTCTCATCCTTGCTCATCCTGATTTGTCAACATACAGGTGAGTGCTTTCCTGGCTCCGGATTAATGATCACAAAGGAACAAGGAGATAGCATGACCGAAACGTTGATGAATCGAATCAAAGCTCAGTTAGTCAGACATGAAGGTCTGCGACTGAAGCCATACCGCTGTACTGCAGGAAAGCTGACCATCGGTTATGGCCGCAATCTCGATTTTGTAATAGCACGCAGATGACGGAGATCGAACGGATTTACGCAGATCATAACCGCTCTGGATTCAAATCAGATACGGGGTCTTCCCATCCTACTAGATGAGCTTTCAGAGATGATGAGGAAGGGCCAGTGATACCAATCCCGGTCGAGATAGATGCCTTGCTCGCCATTCTTAATCTGCCCAAGGAGATGGGTGATAATGGCATCTTCAAGGAGCATCTTGCGACAACCCCCAAAAAAAAACTCTAAACCCCTCAGCTATTCTATCCCTTCGCCACAGCCTCCAGCCTCATATACGCCGCATAGAGCAATCTGCCACCGAGGTAGCCAAAGGCAGCCTGAATCAGATTTGCGGGCAGGTCTGCAAAGGCGGCGGCTTTGCCCATGGCGGGAAGCATCCAGGTTCCGCCAAAATAGATTATTACCATCAGGATGCCGCCCACTGCGGGGTAGATGTACTGTAAAGCCTTTCCGCTGCCCTTCGCCATGCCGGCAAAGAGTCCCAGGAGTCCCTTGGCAATCAGGGTGATGGGGGCAAAAATGGGGAAGCCAATGAGATCAGCCAGCGCTGATCCGATGCCGCCAGCGATCATCCCGGCTTTCTTGCCGGCGTATAGACCGCAAAACACGATGATTACATCGCCAAAATTGAAGTATCCGCCTCCGGGGACGGGGATGCGAATGAGTAGAGTGGTCACCATCACCAGTACGGTGAATCCGACATTCAGATACCATTTCATTGTTGCTCCTCATAGCATATAGCTATTCTATTATCCATCATCTCTCCCTTCATGTCTGCCTCGCCCAAAACGTATAGAGCCAGGGCCAGACTGGCGGTGAGGGCGAAATTGTAACGCTGCTTGAAACTGCGTTTACCGCCCTGCTCGCTTGGGATCAGGGCAAGCCAATCCTTGATCAGTGGGTAGGAATGGAAGGCCGCCTGGTACAGGATTCGCCCCAAAATGATGTATTTCAGCCGGTGAATGCTGAGTCCGCTATTGTAAAAGTCCTCGATCCGCATCCAGGAAACAAAGATGCGGAGCAGGAGGATCGATGAGAGCAGCAGTAGAATCCGGGGTAATCCGTAGGCCAGCCAGTAGGCGAGGGCGTTTTCATTATCGGGACTGATCCCGAGGATGATAAAGATCGCATAGATAAAAATCAGGGTGCCCACGAAAGGGAGGAGGATTTTGAGCTGTTTGAGTAACTGATTTCCGCCCAGATAGATGAGGGAAAGCATCATAATGATGCACAGAGTGAGGAGTTGCAGCTTCCACAGAGGAAGCCACAGGATACCCCAGAGCAGATTGAAAACGATGAAGAGCACACTGAGGAGGATCAGCTTACGCATCTGGGTAAACCTGTGTAAGAGTGGGATTATGGGCTTCAAAGATCACTCGCCTGGCTTCGGGGATTTTTTGCTGATGATCGATCAGGATCAAGCAGTGGGGTAGGGGGAAACGCAGCAGGAGTTCCAGGGCTGGGCTTTCATCGGCGATGATGAAGATATCCTTGGGCCGAGATGGGTAGGTTTTGCTCAGATCGTCCAGTAAGTACTCTGCAGCATCGTGGGCGTCGGTGATCCTTCTCCCTGGGGCGTGAAAGGCGGCATGTGCCTTTAGGGCATAGAGTTGCAGATGCATCTGCTGCTGCAGATAGACGATGTATGACCCTTCAGCATTTTGGAGCTGGGGGAGCAGAATCTTTTGCAGAAAGGAGCTTTTCCCACTGCCATTGGCTCCCCAGAGTTGATAGCGGTGCTCCTGTTCAAAACAAAGATCTTGGGTGAGATCAAGTGTAAAAGCAGGCCAAACCCGCAGGGAACCAGCAGCAATCCTCAGCATGATCCCTTCTCGTGCAGGATGGTCTTGGTGCTTTGTCTGATCAGGCTTTGAGTTAGCTCGCGGCGCTCATCGTCCAGAGCATGCAGCAAGTCCTTGAAGATGATCCTCTGTGCCGGAGAATTAAGTGCCAGGCAAAGCATTAGCAGCACTTTCTGCCCGCCGGAAAGCTCATCTGCTACGCACTCCCGGTTGATATGTTTGCCGCTGAGGGTCTCGAATAGCTGAAAGACTGCCATTTCACCTTGTACATCAATATTGTATAGCAGCAGCTCATCTCTCAGCGTGTGACAGATGATGGGGTGATTGGCGTCCGCGATCAGTGCCTGATTCAAGCTTTCCATGAAGTCAAGAGCTATCGGCAGGGGCTTTCTGTCAAGTGCGGCGTTTTGGGGTACATCCCTTAGTTTCGTAAGTGATGTGGTATGAACTGCGAGTGATGGATAAGTGGTATTTTGGAACGAAACTTGTATGCTTCACAAATCCC
>JAEWNJ010000143.1 GCA_023392795.1 Candidatus Cloacimonadota bacterium | reverse complement strand
TTGGCGATTTCGGCGCCGGCGATGATTCCCGCTTCTTTGGCGATCATGTAGGCAGTGGAAATTTTGGGTTCCAGATCCAGGTAGGCTGTGGTGATATCTCCGCTGCCGAGGTCCTCATCCAAACTTTTCCGAATTATCTCATCCAAACTCATGCATTCCTCCTAAGTAAAAAAAAAGCATTTGCTTGCGGCAAATGCTTAAGCTGTAGCGCTCTATTGTTTTCACTGTCTTGTATCTTTCTTCGGTAACACATATAGTTAAATTAAAACCTCTCTAGGTGACAACAGAAATGAGAGGGCTAGATCTGTCAAGAATTATCGAAGCCGGAAGGCGGGGCTTAAGGTGTGGCAAGCATTCCGCTACAAGAGCCCATAGTTTTCCATCGGCAGCCAGTGATCCTGAGTTCAGAGATAGACTACGCACTTACAAAGTGAGCTCACCCACGCTCAATATAGCTCTGCGAATCAATCCAGAAGATATCCCGAGCTAGAATCAGACAAGACTAAGGGCTGCCGGAGCAGCCCTTGTTTAGATATATGATAGCATTCTTACTTTAACAAAAGCATCTTGCGCTTTATCACCCTGCTGCCTAACTGCAGCTTGAGATAATACACTCCGCTGCTGCAGAGCACGGAGTTCTCATCCCGGCCATCCCACTGCTGACGATTGATCCCCAGATCTGCAATTCCGGAATAGAGGCTGCGTACTTTTTGCCCCTTCAGGTTATACACTTCCAGCTTTACCTGCTCCCTCTTATCCAGCTCATATTCGATCCAGGTGCTTTCTCTGAAGGGATTGGGATAAGTATTCAGGGAAGTCTGTACCGGCGGTGTAACATCACCTGGATTTGCAGTATAGCTCAGGCTTACCATTTGCACGTCACTATCCAGATACAGGATTTCATCCGAGTTAGAATTGTATACAGCGGTGATCTTTACCTCGTACCAGAGGTCGGGATCATAGCCCATCATGCTATATGTCCGTGAGTCTCCGGGAACGCTGGTTTCATACCACTGGGAAGCTGGAGCACCATATTCCTTGGTGCCAATCAGGAAGTAATCCGGATCACTATAGCTATACCATTTGAAATGGAAGGTATGCGGAGCTTCGGTGCGCACATTGTCCAGATACGGAATGCAGGGCAAACCGGCATATACATCAGGGTTCATGCCAATGCTGATGAAGTCCTCAATCTGCACAGATTTGGCTTTGAGATCATCGACGCTATCCCCCACAAAGAGCACGGTATAATAGCTCATGCTTTCCCCCGGATCCAGTTTCAGGCGCTTATAATATTCCCCCTGAGAGTTAGTTTCATCATATTCTGGCGTTCCGGGCTGAGCTCCAAACAGAGAGGTTAAGGTTCTGGTATCATTCCCGGTTGGTTGTTCATATTGATCCACTTCCGACGCTTCAGGACGTAGTGGTATGTAATATGATGGATTTGGATTTCTTCCTGTCGCCAGCCAGTATTTCTCATTGGCTGTTTGATTATAGTAGTAGAGACTGCGGGGTTTGCTGTCATCAGGACCATGCCGAACTCTCCAGAACCAGGAGGAATAATTAGCCATATCTCCGAATACTGGATCAAGCAACTTGTTGGCGATCAATTTACCGCTCAGCCCATTATCGCCATCAAGATCCCGGCTATAAGCAAACTCATAGCCCGGCCCTTTCACATACCCGCTCACATCATCAACCCCTAATACAGCCCCCCAGGAAGCAGGACCAATATCCGCATCCATATAATACGAAATGGCTATATCCTCGATGCTGTCCTCAGCGTTTGTATTGTGCAGGGTATGCTTACTGATGATCATATAATCCAGGTTTTGGATGTTCCAGACATAGCTTTCGGTCATTAGCGCTATACCCAAAGGATAGTGCTCATGGTCCTGGTAATAGCCCAGATAGCGCTGTCCCTCGCTATGAAAGGGACAGTAATCATAGAAATAAGCAGTCTGCGTGATGAAGCCCGGAGTAGAATACGATTCATCCTGAGGAATACTGAAACAGAAGTTCTCTGAAGCAGAGGGCTCAAAAGGTAGCGGAGCCGGATATCCCATCAGGCTTTGTAAAACCAGATCCTGGTAGCTATATTGAGCATAAAGATCCGCAACCATGGGATTGTTTGCCAAAAGAGGATTATAAGCCGGCAACAGCTCCTTCCCGGTTTGATCCCCATCAAAACCAACGCTGGTGAGAGTATCCTGCACTGCCACCAAATCCGGAGTCCAGAGCTCGTGATCCTCATCCACCATACCCTGTTCAGAAATGGGCGGATAGCTAAGCCAATACAGCTTGCGGCCCTGCTCATCCCGGCGTTGGATCTTTCCTGAGACCCAGCTTGCGGAAACGTAAAGCAGCTTTTGCAGGCGCCGGTATTGCAGATCTTCTGTAAACCCGTAGTTCGTATTTTGCATCGAAAGCGTGCCGTTGTTGATCAGCCTCTTATGCATGTTTTTAGCGTCATCCGGTTCCTCGACTGGAGCGGCAAAACAGCTAAGAGTCCAAAGCAATACAATTAGCAGAATTATGCGTTTCATTATTTCCTCCCCTGCCCATTAGCCAGTAAATCGTTCAAAATAGCTTGTAGTCCCTGAGCGGTTGCAGCCTGATCCATATATGACAATGGGAAGCCAAACACCACCACAGTGCCGCCGTTGTTGCTGTGCCTGAAGCCCACGTATTTCGATGAGTATAGATCATAATCCGACTGCTGAGGCGGATAGTTTGGAGATTCCGGGCTCTTGCACCCAAAAGCATAAAGCCAATCCAGATTCAGAGAAGCATCAAAATAAGTTACTGTTGAGAGTCCCTGACGAGAACCCACAATGCTATTGAAGGGATCACTCAAATTCAAGGGGATATCCTCCAGACCCTGCTGCCCCAGAGCCTCAACGAAGAATGGATTCTGGTTAAGATTCCCACCCAGAAAACTTACCAGTGATGTATTACCAATCCCGAAGCGGTTTGACAGGAAATTACCACTATATCTAAGATCCAACAATTTTGAGTATAATCGACTGGTATCGCTAAACAATACCGTACCGCCATTATCCAGGTATATGTCCAGGGCATCTGGCATCTTATAAATTGCCCCCCCAGTTTGTGGGTTATCACTATGCACCAGCACAGCCAGATAATTCTGCATGGTTGTTAGCCGGAGTTCCGGATCCATATAGCCACCAACTTCTATCTCATCAACATTGCCCCAAGTGTCTGGAACCACACTGTTATAAAAAGCATCTACCACTGCTTCCGGTGAAGAAGAACTACTATGTGGACTATTATCCACAATCAGGATGCCGCTGCGCTGGGAGGAGGGCTTGAGAGCTTGCAGGCTGATGGTTTGTGAAACCACATCGCTCAATACACCTTGATTGTCCTCTACTCGCAGCTTGAACATGTGCATCCCGTTGGCAAGATTGCTCACAACGCAATGCCGGCTAGCATCACCCAAGTTTGGCACTCTTAACCAGCGCATGCCGTGATCATCAAATTCCACTGAACTTTGCAGCATGCCGGGCTGCACCGGAAAGGGTTCAGCATCCAGATTCAGCCAAAAAGCCGTAATCTGACTTCCATAGCAATCTTCTGTAGCATCGTCCAGAACCATATTAACTTCGCTTGAAAAAAATGGATCATCAGAAATATCTAGCTCTCCACTCGGGGAAAAGAATCCATACTGGCCATGATAACCCCAGTGCAAATGAAGCCTGAAATCAGCCGAATTGATTGCCTCCAGATTTTCCCCGTTTTCCCACAATGCGCGCGGATATCTTTCGCCTGTGAAAGGGAACTGTTGGTAATATTCTTCCGGATACTCTGTGTTGATCAAGCTATAATGATATTGACCAAGACCTAAGATGGATTGTTTATAGATTACTGCCCGGGGTTTACGATTGGCTTGGCAACGGAAATATATCGAACTGGGGGTCGCCTGTTCCATCCCGTTACGATTTACAACATAGACCTCAAACTGGCTGTAACTATTTTCATCATTTGCAGTTAAGGCTGGACTGGTATTAGCATTCAAGATAACTTTGCGAATATCGGGCAGATCAATGGTACTATACCACTGCCCCGTCTGAACCGGTTGTAAGTCTCCATCCAGGAGGTTGATCCGATACATGAAATGATCGGCATAATTTCCTTCCACATAGATATTGCTGATCTGTTCACGCAGCAGGAACTCGGCGCCCAAGCCAATCTCATTACCTTCACCAAAATTCGTCTCCATCAATGTGCCCAGTAAACGCTGGCTTTTAAAGGCACTATCCAGCACTTTGATCTTGCCATCCGCACTTCTTACCTGCACCATTACTCTGGAGATCAGATTGTCCAAAGTGCCGCCATCGATATCGAACTGCATGCTCAGTTCGTTCTTGCTAGTCCAGATATCATTACCAAAGAGCGCCCACCCATCCTGATCTGTGGAGATTGACTGCTCATCAGTGATGGTACATAGCTTAAAGGCATAAAGCGTGGATTCTTCAGCGGGACCCAGGATTGTAATCTTTTGCTGATATACTGAAGGTTGAGCATAATCCTCAGTAATCTCATCATAAAAATCTATCCGCCAATCCTCATGGTCTTCAGGGGCAAAAGGATTCTTCTGCCCGCATGAGGTTAAACTAACCGCAGTGAGAACGATGAAAACTAAGAAAAGCAATCGGTTCACGGTTCCTCCTTGATTATTCTATTCTTATGTTAATGAATAACTTGTGGACTCAACGACATTGATTGAACAGTGTTGTTTGCCATAGTGTTGATAAGACAATAGCTTTTTTCATGAGGATCGTAGTTTTGTCAAGGATTATTTGTTTTTGGCATTCCCCCCCCGCCTGCTCTCTTCTGGCTGCTACGCATCACATGAGCCGGTCGAACACCGGTCATACAAACCTATGAGTATTGTACGACCGGTGTATGGGAGGCGTATGAAGCTGAAGAGGGCACGAAGGGGAGAATGCCACATAACGACAAACTCCTTGACTAATATATAGAATCATATTTACTCGTATTATTGTAGATATTGCAATTATGACTAAAGGATAATTACTATGTTGCTTGAGTTCCAAGTCTTCTGTAAAGATAACTTAGCGAAACGCTTAGGTCTGTGTGGCTATCAAAACTTACCTCAGCTTTTCGATACCCCAAGAGAGCAAAGACCATCTGGAGTCATATCATGAGTGATCTGATTGTCACCAATCAAAGTAAGTTCCTTTCCACCGTTATTGAGGATATTCTTCCCAGTGCCGAAAAGCTCTACTTCCTCGTGGGCTACTTTTACTTTTCCGGTTTTGAAGAGCTGTACACCCAACTGAGGGATAAAGACCTCAAAATTCTCGTCGGCATGAGCATTGAAAAGGACATCTCCAACCACATCAAAGAATACTATGTGATTCGCGACACCAATCAATCGCGGTTGGAGATCAAGAAGGATTACTACAGCTCTCTGGTGACGGTATTCAATGAAACAGATTACTTTGATTCATCGGAGCGGATCAAGGCTTTCAAGCTTTTTCTCGATAAAATCAGCGACGGCAGCCTGCAGATCCGCAAGACACTGATGCCAAATCACGCCAAGATGTACCTGTTTGAGCATGATGCAGAACACTCCCAGGGCGGGGTCTTACCCGGCACGATGATCACGGGTTCCAGCAATCTCACTATTTCCGGATTGAAGGCACAGCATGAGATCAATGTAATCATGCACGATAAGTTTAAGGAAGGCAAAGCTATCTTTGACGAGCTTTGGGAAGCTGCGGTTGATATCGTGGATGAGAACAGTATCGAAGATTTCACCGAAGAGGTGATAAAAAAAATCTGGTATGAAAAGCTTTACAAACCCTATCTCTTCTACGTCCGGGTGTTAGACGAGTACTTCTCAATCTGGGATCAGAGTAAAATAGCCCTGCCCACCCGCATCACCAGAGGGAAGTATTTCAATCTCCGCTACCAGACCGATGCCATCAAGAAATCCCTCAAGATCTTGAATGAACATGGTGGAGTAATGATCTGCGATGTGGTAGGTTTGGGAAAAAGCATCATCGCTTCGGCAGTTGCTTACAACCTGCGCAAGAAAACCATCGTGATCGCACCCCCTCACCTGATGGATCAATGGGATCATGAATACCGGGTTATGTTTGAATTGAATGCAGTAGTATTTGGCAGCGGATCCATCCAAAAGGCGCTGGACTACCAAAAATCTAAGTTCCCGGATGAAGAGCTATTGATCATTGTAGATGAAGCCCATAAATACCGCAATGAAGAAACCGACGACTACATCCTATTGCACCAGCTCTGTCAGGGTAACAAAGTGATGCTGCTGACAGCAACGCCTTTTAACAACCGCCCGCAAGACGTTTTTGCCATGATCAAGCTGTTCCAGATCCCTTCCAAATCCACCATCCGTACCGTAGATAACCTCTCCTTCCTCTTTGCGGAAGCGGTGAAAGAATATAAGGACATCAACAAAAAACGGGTGAAAAAGAGCATTAGCGAAAAGGAACTGCAACGCCGGGTTACAGAACTTGCCGCCAAGATCAGATATATCCTGGAACCGGTGGTGATCCGCAGATCCCGTCTTGATCTGGAAAAGATCGATGCCTACCGCGAGGACTTGCAAAAACAAGGCGTCCGTTATGTCTTCGCCGAAGCTCCCATTCTGAAGGAATACCCTTTGGGAGATATGGCTAACTTATACATCACAACCCTTAATCTGATCGCTCGCGAGAGTGAGAACATCGGACCCGATAACACAGAAATTGACGACAGCACGGGCTATATCGGAGCCCGATATAAACCAGCCAATTACATCATTGATCTGGAGAAATTCCGCAATAGCATCGATGATAAGCGGGTGGACGTAGATTCCATCGGGACTGCCCAGAAAAACCTGGCCCAGTTCATGCAAAAGCTCTTGGTAGGGCGTTTTGAGAGTTCACTAAATGCCTTCAAGAAAACCCTGGAATCCATGATTGAATCCATGGAAAGCATCAAACAATACTATCTAAAGCTGCAGCGGGTGCCGATTTATAAAAATGGCCAGCTTCCTTCAGTGGATAACCTCTTGCAGGATATGAACGATGACGCTATGGCAGAGATCAATTCCTATGCCTTTGATGATGAGCTCAAAAAGCATTACGACAAGGGTCTGGTGTTCATCCCCGTCACTGAATTGAAGCCGGGTTTCATAATCCATCTGGAACATGATCTGGTCCTACTGAAGCGCATACATCAGGATTGGTTTGCCAAGGGTATGCCGTATGATCCCAAGCTGGCCAACTTCGCTGAGGAGATCAAACGCCAGCTTACTGGAGATAAAACCCGTAAGATCGTCGTATTCAGCGAATACACCGATACTGCCTCCTATGTGTATGAAAGGATTGCCCAGGATTCGCAAATCCGCGCCATCTATTATTCCAGTGCGGAATCGGGCAAAGTGCGTAAGATCATCAAAGAAAACTTCGATGCCTCCTCTGAAAAACAAAGTGACGATTACGACATTATCATCACCACCGATGCCCTTTCGGAAGGGATAAACCTGAATCGGGCAGGAACGGTATTCAACTATGATATCCCCTATAATCCCACCCGCGTGATCCAAAGAGTAGGCCGCATCAACCGCATCGGCAAAATGCTCTTTGACAAGCTCTTTATCTACAACTACTTCCCCACCGATATCGGCGAAGGTCACATCCGCAAAAAAGAGATCTCGACCCTTAAAAAAGCGATGATCGATGTACTTTTGGGTGAGGATACCAAAGTGCTGACCAATGAAGAACAACTGATCTCCTACTATCATGAACAGTACAAGAAAGCGATGGAAGAACAAGAAGCCGAATCCTGGGATGCCGGGTATCTCAATGAATACAACCACCTGCTTTCCGGTAAACCGGAGTTGATCCAAAAAGCCCGCGGCATCGAGCACCGCAGCAGGATACAACGCACCGAACCCAGGCACAAGAAAGGGGTTCTGGTTTTTGGTAAAAAGGGTGGGGATTACACCTTCCGCCTGGGGTTGGATGCCAATGAATCCATTGCCCTCAATCCAGAGCTTGCGCTTGACTTGTTCCGGGCCTCAGAATTAGAAAAACCCCGCCCCATATCCGATGCCTTCGATGCAATCTACCAAAATGCCAAATCTAACATGTTTATCAGACAGGGGATCACTAGCCATACCGGGAAACGCGCAAAAACACTGAACAAACTAAAAGCTATGATCACCGCATCCCCCAAGTACAAAGACTATCTGCAAGATCTTTATACCGTGGCCAAAGAACTGAACTCCTTGCCGGATGGCGTATATCGCAGCATCAATCGCGCAAATGCCGACAGCCTGGACAGGGACATCCAAAGCCTGATGTCGCTGGTGCCCCACAGCTATTTGAATACCATGATCCAAACTGCCCGTAAGATAGATGACGGCGCCGAAAGTTTAATTTTGGCGGAAGAACTGATATAGGTTTCGACACGTCTATTCCACCCCAAGACTTCGCTTTGCTCCGCCTTGGGGTCACCGGTCGTGTCGATTTGATAAGATAGGATTTGACACGTCTCGTGTCGATCAGAATAGGAGAAAATGATGAACCACATACTCAGCTCAGCCTACCAGCGCGAAGCTTGGATTGACTTCCTGCAAACTAGATTTCTGCCCAACGACTTCAAGCTCAAAAGACAAGCTATCAATATAGAATTCAAATCCAAATACATCCGGCCCCAGGCTTATTGGATCGGTGATTGCGATTCACTGAATAATCTGGCGATCATCGAGATCTCGCATGCCTCGGAGCATGACCCTCGCATCGGGGTATCCAGAGATGCCTTCCGGCTGATGGCAGAGCTGAATCTGGAAAATGCGCTATTCTTCTTTGTCTCGGAAAACTCCAGTAGCTACCGCTTTTCCCTGATCACGCTCAAGCTGGAGCTGGAAGGCACAGACGTGAAATACAAGTTCTCCAATCCCAAACGTTTCTCCTTCTACCTGGGCGAGAATACCAAAACCCGGACTCCGGAAAGCTTCCTGATGGAGCGCGGCCGCATCCGCGATTTTGCTGATCTGGAAGATAGATTCTCCGTGGAAGTGGTAAACAAAGAGTTTTACAAAGAAATCCAGAGGATGTTTTACAGTTTGGTGGGCGGCAAGATCAGCCAG
>JAEWNJ010000114.1 GCA_023392795.1 Candidatus Cloacimonadota bacterium | reverse complement strand
CTCCCAACTGAGCTAAACGCCCACTGCGTTCGTCGAAACACTGGTCGGGGTGAGAGGATTCGAACCTCCGACACCTGGTTCCCAAAACCAGTGCGCTAACCGGGCTGCGCTACACCCCGCAGCAGTTTGAACATGGAAAACTGTCCCCCATTTTCTGTCAATCCTTTTTTTGCCAGCTTGTTTCTGATTGACAAGATTAAAAGCTCGTATTCATATGCAATAAAAGCGAGATTCGTGCTGTACGATACTAGGAGAACTTATGAACAGAGCCAGTAATCCCTCCATATTGGTACTTAGCCCGCAGATGATGCACATCCCCGTGTCCTGGGCAAGGGCCGAAGGCTGGAATCCCGGTCTGGACGATTGCCTGAGTTTCTACGCTGCTGACAATCAAGGCTTTCTAGCTCTATTCGAAGGCAACAAAGCCATCGCCACAATCTCTGCGGTGAATTATGGCAACGTATTCGGCTTTATCGGCTTTTACATTGTGGATCCGGAGTACCGGGGCCTGGGCTATGGGCGCTTGGTCTGGGACTATGCGATCAACAGGCTGATAGGCATACCCATCGGGTTGGACGGAGTGGTGATGCAGCAAGATTTTTATGCCCGGTCAGGATTCAAACTGGCCCATCGAAACATTAGATTCAAGGGAATCGCCCGAAACTGCCAGCCCCAGGAGGATGATTTTATCAGCCCCAGAGATATCCATTACCAAAGGCTATGCGATTATGACAGCAAGCATTTTGGTTGTACCCGGGATAGCTTTTTGCAAGCCTGGCTCTTACAATCCAACGCTCAATGCCGCATTCTGATGCAGGACGGCATGATTCTGGCCTTTGGCTGTATCCGTAAATGCTTTGAAGGATACAAGATAGGCCCGCTTTTCGCTGATGACTTCTGCTACGCTGAAAGGATGCTGCAATACCTGATCAGTAGCATTCCGGAAAAGGAAAGCTATTACCTGGATGTACCCCAACCAAATGCTGCAGCGCTCAGACTGGCTGAGCAATACGATATGCAAACGGTCTTCGAAACGGCCAGGATGTACCTGGGCCCAGCGCCGAAGCTGCCTCTGGATAACATCTATGGGATTACCAGCTTTGAGCTGGGTTGAGCGTGAGACCTTGGTGCGGGAATAGATCGGATGCCAGCCTAGGAATCGCAGCTCATGCCCTCTTGTAGCTTGGACTCCACCTGAAACTCCCCCCAATGCCTCCCGAACCCAGTTCAAGTGGGGTTCAAGTGGGATTCGGGTAGATTCCAGGAGAGCAGGGGGCTAGAGCCGGTAAGCATTTAGGCTGGAAGTGTGAATATACAAAGTTCCGGTACCAGTAGGTGACCAGCCAATCCGAACCACATCAACCCCACGATCGGTACTGGGGAAAAAAAGAAATCCCCCCTCACTGATGAGGGAGGATTTATGAGTTACTTATAGGGTCTATACTGAGATTACTTCTACAACCTCAGGGATTTCTTCTTTCACGATGCGTTCAATGCCCGCTTTGAGAGTGAGGGTAGCCATAGGACAGCCGTTACAGGCGCCCTTCAGGCGTACTTCCACTACATTATCTTCGCGGATATTGATCAATTCCACATCACCACCATCAGCTTGGATGGCGGGGCGTACTTTATCAAGTACGGCTTCGAGTTTTTCTCTGTCGATCACTATGCAATCCTTGCCTGATGCTTACATGGCAGCGCTGACGGTGAGCGTCTTGCCGTTTGGACGATAGAAAGTGGCAGAATCGCTGGAAAGCTCAGCGATTTTCACGGGACCTTCTGCAGACATATAGTACCAGGACTTTTCCAAAGGCTTGTAGCTAAGTTCCAGTTCCTGGCCAGGATTCTGGACATCTTCCATGATCACTTTGTTTTGACTGATGGTGATTTTGAAGTCTTTACCGTCCTGAGAGGCATACTTGATCACTTCTTCACCGGGAGCCATGGCAATCGGATTGGTACCGGTCCAGAACTCAACAGTATTGAAGATAATTGCATCGGCTGCAGCTGCAAAGTTATACACTGGGATGAAATTCAGGACTAGGAACAATACTTCGTTCATCCATTTGTCCCCGAAATTCTTGTTGAAATCATACACTTTGCGGGTTGCGGCGAAATTACCAAAGCAACCTGACAAACCAATTGTGAGAAGTACCACGATCATGGCAACACTAGTGAGCTTAACGATTCTGTTCATTACAGATCTCCTTTTTTTTATTCATTGTGCGTACTAAGAAAATAGAACGCCGGTATTACTATCAGGGTAAGAAGCGTGGATACTATCAAGCCACCGATGGATACGATACCCATGGACATGCGAAACTCACGTCCCGCATCACCGATTCCCAGAGCCATCGGAATCATTCCGATCACTATGGCAAGGGTACTCATGATAATCGGTTTCAGCTTTAGTTTACCTGCTTCCAACAACGCGTCGTGAGAGCTCATACCTTCTTTACGCTTCACGTTTACGTAGTCCAATATTAATATAGCGTTATTTACCACAATGCCAACCAACATTATTATCGCCAGCATGGAAAAGAGGTTGATCCCCACTCCGGACAGGAAGAGTGCCAGGATTACACCGATGATGCTGAGCGGTACTGTGGCCAGGATAATCAGGGGTTGTGCAAAGCTTTCCAGGATTGCTGCCAGGAGCATATATGTAAGCAGTACAGCCAGCAAGAAGGTTCTGGCCATATCGCTCATGGTTTCGTTTAACATCTTGGCTTCCTGCCCCCAGGCTATCTGGTAACCGGAGGGAAGTTCCAATTCCTTGAGTCTTTTTGTGATCTGAGAATTGATCTGGCCAGTGGAAAAACCTTTAGT
Organism: Candidatus Cloacimonadota bacterium; assembly: GCA_023392795.1. GTDB lineage: Bacteria > Cloacimonadota > Cloacimonadia > Cloacimonadales > Cloacimonadaceae > UBA5456. Next base: position 15,080 of record JAEWNJ010000114.1, on the reverse strand, counting down.
GGCATTACCGGTGATCTCGACCGTCTTAAACCGGTCAACGTGGATAAGCTGGCTGATACCGGGGGCAAAATCCACATCTACCAGTTGCGAGAGCACATAGGGCTGACCCATGATCATCACGCTGAGATTGAGGATCTTTTCCGGATGGTCCACATCTTCTTCATCCAGGCTCACTTTGATGTCGTATTGATTGCCGCCTTCACGGTAATAGGTGGAGACCATGCCTTCCACGTTTGTGCGTAACGCCACAGCCAGGTCATAAACCGTGGCTCCGATTTCCGCCATGCGCCCACGTTTCGGATATAGGGTTAGTTCCGTACGACCGGGACGCGAACTGCTGTCCAGATTGATCAGTCCCGGAATATCCCTGATCTGATCCATCACGTCGTTTTTGAGTTCGTCCAACACTTCCTGATCCTGCCCCTGCAGGTAGAAACTGATGCCGGATCCTCCCATCCCAACGTTGGATTGGTCGCTTACCTTGATCTGGGCATTGGGGATGTCAGCAAAGTCTTTGATGAAAACGCTTACCATGTCCAGGGTGCTCCGTTCTCTTTCGCTGCGATCGCATAGCTGGATGTCGGCACTGGCAAGATTTGTGCCGGTATTGATGAAGCCCTGAGAGCCAATCGTGCTGATCACATGAGTTACTTCCGGATGTTTGCTGGCTTTATCAGTGATGGTCTGCATCACCTTGGCAGTTTCTTCCAGAGAATATCCCTCCGGCAATTCCACCGTTACCGATGCAGTTCCCTGATCCATCGCGGGCATCAGCTCAAAACCCAAACCGGGGACCAAAAGGAAACTGCCAAGCAGCATTACCACGGAAAGAACCAGGATGCCGAGGCTTCTGGATTTACTGCGCAGAACACCGCTCATGAAGCGTTGGTAGTACTCAGAGAACTTATCAAAGACCGCATCAAACTTGAGTCCAAACTTGCTGTCGTGCTTGCCTTCGGGGATGATCTTCGATGCCAGCATCGGTGTGATGGTGAAGGCGGATATCAAAGAGAATATCGTGGCGAAGGTTACTGTAAGCGCGAATTCTTTCAGGAAACCACCCACCATGGAGGACATGGATGCAATCGGCAGAAAAACCACGATGTTCGTAAGCGTGGAAGCCATCACAGCTACGGTGATTTCCGCGGTGCCGAGAAAGGCGGCTTCCTTGCGTTTGTTGCCCATATCCTTGTGGCGGAAGATGTTTTCGATCACCACCACAGAGTTGGTAACCAGAATACCTACGGCAGTGGAGAATCCAGTAAGAGTAAGCATATTCAATGTGAACCCTGCCATCTGTAGGAAGATGAAGGTGGAGATGATCGAGATCGGCATGGATAATGCCACGATCAGGGTGCTGCGCCAATCATGCAGGAAGAGCAGCAGGATCAACCCCGTAAGCAGGATTCCCATCCATATCGTGCTGAGAGTATCAGCCACTGTGGAACGGGTGAATTCGCTATCGTCGCGAATCACGTTCAATTGGGCATTGGCCGGGAGGGTTTTCTGCAATTCGGGCAGAGCCTTGCGTACTTCCTCTGCGATGTTCACGACGTTTCCGTCTGAGCTCTTGGTAATCGAGATACGCACTACGTTATCTTCAGTGCTTTTCTCCTTGGCATTGTAATAGATGGCACGTTGAGTGATCTTTTCCGAGCCATCGGTCACTTCTGCCAGCGAGCCCAGCTTCACGCTGCCAAACTGCGTGGGGATATCCAGATTGGCAATCTCGGAGACATCAGAGAATTCACCTTTCAGGCGCACAGAATACTCCTGAGTGCCCTTGGTAAAGTTACCGGCGGGCATATCAAGATTCTGTGCAGCCAGGATCTGATTGAGTTGCGCCAGAGATATATTGTTCTGATACACCACGCGATCCGGCATTTGGACGGAGATCTCACGCTTGGCACCACCGGATAGGCTCACCTGAGCCACGCCCTTGATCTGAGAAAGACGTTCACGCAGGGGACCATCGGCCAATTCGTACAGCTCCCGAGGATCCATATCCCCGGTCAAAACCAGATCCATAAAGGGGAAGCTGCTGAAGTCAAACTTCTGCACTGAAGGCCGATCAACCCCATCCGGCAAGTCTCGCAGTACGCCGTCGACCTTATCTTTCACTTCGGCGGAACCAACATTTATATCTTTATCCAATTCAAATGCCACCAGAATGATGGAGGCGTTTTCCATGGAAAAGCTCTGAGTAAAGTCAATCTGGGGTACCGTAGCTACGGCTTCTTCCAGTTTGGTAGTTACCTGTGATTCCACTTCGCGGGGACCTGCCCCAGAATACACCGTCATTACGGATACATAGGGCAATTCCACGTCAGGCATCAGATTTAGCGGCATGCCCATGTAGGCCATAGCGCCGAAAACCACGAAAACCAGAATGGCCATGGTGACCATTACGGGTCTATCGATGGATAGTTTTGCCAAAAACATCTTCAGCTCCCTTCGATGATGCGGATCTTGGCACCCTCGGTGAGGGACTTGATCCCCTCAGTTATGATGCTGTCGCCATCACTGAGGCCAGAGACCACTTCGTATTCCAGTTGGTTCGTAAGACCGATTTCCACCGGTACTCTGGTGGCTTTATCAGCTTCAGCTTTCCACACAAAGAATTCACCGTTTTCTCTTACTAAATGCTGCCTTTCCACCACGTAGACATTGGCTTTGCGAGAGATTTCCACTTCGATTTCAGCGGTCACGCCATAAGGCACATTGGTATTTCTGCCGGCAAATACGGCTTCCACGCGGAAGGCCTTGGTGCCGGGATCCATCGCCATGGCTATGGTGCTGACCTTGCCATTGACGCTATATTCACCCCATTTGGCTACTACTCGTGAGCCGCGTTTTACCTTGCTGATCTCGGTCTCGGGGACCATGATGGTGGCTTTGTAACCGGATGTCGCGGTTACAGTGAAGAGATCTTTGCCGGGAAACACGCGCTCGGATACACTCACCATGAGGTTGGTGATCACTCCGCTGATGGGGGCTTTCACCTGGATCAGTTGCTCACTGGATTCCAGATTGGCTTTGGCCACTTGATACTGGGTGCGCACATTCTCATAATCCTGTAAAGAGATGGCTTTTTGCTCATACAATCTCTGCATGCGGTCATGAATCCCGGCGATGCTCTGGTAAGCGCTGGTGGCCTGTTCATACTGTGCGCTGGGTGTATTTTTGGGGAAAGTGATCACCACATCCCCTTTATTTACGTGGTCGCCCACTTTGGCTTTGATGGATGTCACCACATCGCTAACCATGCTTTGCGTGGTGCTTTCCTCGCTGCCGCCTAAAACCGCATTGTAACGCAGTACTTGTTCAAAAGTGGTTTTTTCGGCGCTTAGCACGCGTACGGGGATGCCAAGCTGGCTGTGCAATTGGTCCATACTTTGGGAATCGTCCTTCTTTTTACCGCAGGCACTGAGCACCAGCATCAGGCTCAGGGTAAGGATGGGGATAAAGATGCTCTTTTTCATTTATCTCTCCGCGATCAGTTTTTGGCCGATCGATTTTGTAAATTCACGTTCTGCCGCGATCACTTCATAGATCGCGCTGTAATATTGAAGCTTTATTGAGGATAGGGTAATCTGGGCGTCGAAGACTTCCAGCTGAATCCCCAGGTTGTTTTCATAACGGAGCTGTGCCAATTCCAGATTGCGTTGCGCCATTTGAATGTTTTGCTCCTGCACACGGTAGTTTTCCATGGCGTGATGCAGTTTCTGATGGTTCTGTTTGATCTGCAGGCCAATCAATTCCTGTGTATCGTTCTGCTGCAGTTTTGCCAGAGCCAGATCGTGTTTGGCGTAAGAGATCTTGGAGCGATTTGACAATCCGGTAAAGATGGGCAGGCTAAAGCCAATACCCACAGAGTATTGCGTACCAAAATCATCCCCTTCGATGGCATATTCATCAGCCGCAGTGTATAGGGACGCTGAAGCAGATAATGCCACGTTGGGCAGATAGTTTCCGCGTTCGGCATTGTACTGGATCTGCTTGATCTGAGTGGCAATATCCAATAGTTCCAATTCGGTACGGTTTTCCAGGCCCAGCCTTTGAGCTTCTGCCAGCTCCATTTCCTGGATCTGAGGCAGAGTAAACTCGCCCTCGGGGACTACGCTGTCATCATTCACGCCAATCTGTTTGCGAAAGGCAGCCAGGGCCAGATCGTAGTTATTGCGGGCAGAAAGCACTTGCGGCTCCAGCTTTGCCACTTCCAGACGAGCGCGTAACAGGTCAAATTCGGATACCTGGCCTTCATTGCTGAGCAGTTGCACTCTTTCCAGATGCCGCTGCGCTGTGGCCAAACCCTCTTCCTGAATCTCCACCAGCTTACCTGCCAGCAAGGTCTGATAAAAGCCCTCTGTCGTCGTGAGAATCACGTCCTGTTCTTTCACTTGATAATTCAAACGTTGCACACTGCGATAGCGATCCACAGCGCGGATGCCGTTGATCAGTTTGCCACCCAGAAACAGCACTTGATCCATCTTCAGCTGCATGGCCAGCGAGCCTTCTTTGGTCGGGGACGATGGCACCATACCACCAATAATGCCGTCCAAAGCGCCAGCTATAGTGTTTTCGTTGTCTGTAGCAGTATCTTCATCCAGCATCTCGCTAACCTTGGGCATGGCCCCGGTCGCCGAATCGGGAAGATAGGTGGTGTTCAGATTGTACCCGCCCTGAAGATTGAGCTGGGGTAACAGCGAACCGCGAACGTCACGATAGGTGGCATCGGCTTTACTCACTTCTTCAGCAGCCATCAATAGGGTCTTGTTGTTCCTTCTTGCCAGTTCCAGGCTCTCCTCCAGGCTGATGGCACTAAGCGCAATACAACCGGATATAGCCAGAATAAGGGTGAGCCATTTCTTCATTATCTAACCTCTTTTCATAATTCCATACATAATCAATTGGATGATCACTTCATGATCCCGCTGGATCCGTTGGAGCAATTCTTCAAAATCGACCACTACTATCGAGAGATTCCCCATCAGGAACCAATCATTTATCACTTCGCAGAGCCTCTGGGGAGACACCCTTTCGGAGATCAAGCCAGTGTCGATACCTTCATGAATGATCTCCATGAGCAGGCTGAGCATTTTTGTCCGGTTCTCTTCCCGGAAGCCCTCAAAATGCTGTTGTAGATTGAAGGGGATGGTCTTCAACCCCTCCACCAGCAGGGGCATCTTTTCACAAACATGGGTCAGAGGAGCATGCATGAAGTAACGCAGCTTGTTCTCAAAGCCGGATATGTTTCGAATGTTCTGATGCATCTCATCCACAAAAACCTGCGCTTGTGCTTCCACCACATGCATAAAGAGATCTTCTTTGCTGGGGAAGTAATAATAGATGGTGCCTTTGGCGATTCGTGCCTCATGCGCGATCTCATCCAGGGATGTCTTTGCATAGCCATAACGTGAAAAGATCCTCGTGGCTATATCGAGGATCACCTGTCTCTTTTCTCGAACCTGATTCATAACATCTTTATTAAGTACTGTAACCTCTTAATCCATAATAATGTAGGATCAGCATCAGCTAATCCGGGATCAATATCGTAAAGAGCGGAATATTTGTCAATAGCTTTCTGACTTTCTGAGAGAAATAGTCAGAAAGTCGCAATATGGCCGCTGAGGATACCGGGGGGAAACCCGGATTATGCCTTTAGGGAAAGCCTGGGAAGGAAAAGTGTTGCTTACATTCGTACATCGCCATGCCTTGAGTTCATTCAAGATGTATTGTGATGGGAGGAAAATATGCCACGAGGTCAGTCATACAAAGGCCTCATCAGGGGGTCAAATCTTCTCTCTTCATATGGGCATGCAGGCTTTCCTCCCACTTGCAACCCACCCGCACTCCTCTTACGTGGCACGCAGGAGGGTGGCAAGAGAGTTCGAACAGCGAAGGAAGCCAGGAATGGATGTACAGGTGGTCGCCGTACCGTAAACAATCGGCGCTTCAGCGAGCGCCGGTACTGTACAGGCGGTCTACGTACCGCCTATGAAGGTGCAATGTCCGGGAAAATTGACTGCTGGCGCCCATACTCCCGGTTTGATAGGCGGCCTCGACAAGATTATTCCATTTGGATTGACTTACTACCCTTGTTCAGGTTGTTGAACTGGAGCTTACTGCCCTATCCGGGTTAAATGCCTCAAAGCCCTACAGATATGCGGCTAACCCTATCGCTGAGAACTCAGAAGTGAACTGACCGAGATGAGTATAACGACGAGAATCGCCCCCATGACATTATAGATCATGTCCACTGGATTGAAACTGCGCCAGGGAACGAGGAGTTGCAGTAACTCCAGGCCGACCCCGGCGCACAGTACTAAAACGGAGTATTTCAGACCTTCATAGCGCTTGAACCACGTCACTCCAGTGATTCGGCTATGCACCCAAATCCAGGCAAAGCAGAGGATCATCACCGCGTGGATGAAGTAATCCAGCCTGATCTCGAAGAACCGATTTTTGTTCAGGCTCGTGTCACTCCCGATCGGGATCACATTGATCAGGATCAGGATGATTAGCCAGAGCCAAAACAGCCTGGTCTGGATCTTCTTTATCATCGAGGGGATAATCTACTCGTAATAATCGGATTCTGTCCGAGGCCGACCTTTGTGATTCCGGCCCAGTTCAGCCACGGCATTGATCATTTGGATAAACTCGCTGCGCCAGCCTTCTTTATCTTCCCCAATGCTCTTGCGGGCGAGGTTTTGCACAATCTTCCAGTTCAGATCACCCAATTCGGCACCATCCGAAAGCAGCATCCCAAAACCAGCCACAGCGGCTGACCAGTTAAAGTTCTCCGAGCATTTGTCCGGAGTAAGAGGATTGCTGTGTACCGAAACATCCAACGGAGTGCTGACGTCCTTATCAGGTTTCTTGTAGCGTAGCTTCACTGTGGCCAGTTCTGAAAAGCCTTTGCCGCTGATGGTGGTTCTCTGATACTTCAGATCGTCCACATCGGCTATCTTTTCATCCGAACCGCGGGGGATAATCTCGTAGATCGCCGTAACGGTGTGTCCGGCGCCAAGTTCACCGGCATCTTTGGTGTCGTCGATGAAGTCTTCGGTATTCAACATCCTGTTTTCATAGCCGATCAGGCGATAGGCCTTCACGTATGCGGGATTGAATTCGATCTGGAGTTTGACATCCTTGGCGATGGTATAGAGAGTACCTGCCATCTGATCCACCAGCACCTTCTGGGCTTCTCTGATGCTATCGATGTAGGCATAGTTGCCGTTTCCTTTGTTGGAAAGCTCTTCCATGCGGTTGTCTTTGTAGTTTCCCATGCCAAAGCCCAGGATGCTGAGGAATATCCCTTTTGTGCGGTATTCTTCGATCATCTTGGTAAGATCGGCTGTGGAGGATACTCCCACGTTAAAATCGCCATCGGTGCAAAGGATCACCCGGTTATTCCCATTCTTGATAAAGTTCGATTCCGCGGTACGATATGCTAACTGGATCCCAGCACCTCCGGCAGTGGAACCTCCGGCCTGCAGGCGATCCAGGGCGGCAATGATATCTCTGCTCTGATTTCCATCCGCTGAAGGTAATACCAGGCCAGCACTTCCGGCATAAACGGCTATGGCGATCCTATCCTGAGGACGCATCTGCTTGGCCAAAAGCTTCATGGATTCCTTCACCAGCGGCAGCTTGTTATGGTCTCTCATGCTACCGCTTACATCAATCAGGAAGACCAAATTGGATGGAGGCGCGTCGCGCATATCGATCTTGCGCCCCTTGATCCCGATGTGCATCAGCTGACGCTCTTCATTCCAAGGATTCTTCCCCAGTTCGGTGAAGACCGTGAAGTCCTTGCCCTTGGCAGGCTCGGGATAATCATAATCAAAGTAGTTGATCAGTTCTTCGATGCGCACGGAATTGGGGGAAGGCAGTCTCCTGCCATTTATCATGGAGCGTAGTTGCGAGTAAAATGCCGTATCCACATCGATCGAGAAAGTGGAAAGCGGTTCTGTGAGAGGGCTATGGAAGATATTGCGAGTTAAGGAAGAATACTCTTCGGTGTTCCAGGGTGCGTGTGGCTGACGGACTGGCGGGATGAATATCCCCTCCGAGTGGCCACCTCTGATGTGAAGCGCGCCACTCACCGGCTGATCACCCGAACCCGAACGATCATACATAACAACCTCTTGGGCACTAGTCTTTGACTTGATACTCCCCATCTGTTCCAGTGCTGCCTGGTATGCTCCAACATCATATTCTACAGAACCCAGGTTCTCCGAAATAATAAATGTCAGGATCAGTTCATATTCCGTCTTTTCCCCGGGTGTGTAGGATACTTTTTTCACCAGGACTCCATATCCGGGATGGCTGACGTGTAACTCATATTCGCCTTTTTTCAGATTCTCCACGGCAAAGCGGCCATCTTTCCCGCTTGTTACCTCAGCCACGGTCTTCAGAGCTTGCACCACACTGATTGTAACGCCACTCAGAGCTTTGCCATCACTATCTTTCACGATCCCGGTAAGGGCATGTGCCCCTGTTTTACCTTGCGCCAGGATACCGGAGATGATGCTCAGGAGCACCATCAGAACAAAGATTTTCTTCATTATCGTTCCTCCAGTTACTTTGAATCGGACTCTTTACCAAGTCCGATTATTTGTCAAGAATTATCAGCAACAGGAACTCCCCCCACTGTTGGTGCAGACACAAATACCTACATGGCGCAGGGCAGGAAATCATCACCATTCCAGGACCCATAAGGGAAACTGAAAGGGCTGCCGAGGCAGCCCTTTCTATCGTTTTTGAGATCTTTATGTGGGTGTTATTTCATCATGATCATCTTGCGGGTGGAGCTGTAGGTGCCCGATTTCATGCGGAAGAAATAGAGGCCGCTGGCTACCTGACGACCGGAATCGTCGGTGCCGTTCCACACTATTTGATGCTCGCCGGAGTTCATCATACCATTTACGAGGCTGCGTACTTTCTGACCCTTCTGGTTATAGATATCCAGAGCCACGTCACCCGCTTCTTTGATGCTGAAGCTGAGAGTGGTGCTGGGGTTGAAAGGATTGGGGAAAGCGCCCTTGAGTTCGGTGACAATGGGTGTGACGGTCGCGTCTGTGGTGGGGGTGCTTTGATAGATGTTCCCCGCGCGGTTGTATGAGCCCATATAGCAAGCCCATTCGATGCTTTGTGCGGGACGCTTCACATCGACCACAAAGATCCCTTCGTTATTCGGGATCACGATGTCAAAATCGCCATCGGCGTCGATATCGCCTAGTGCGGCTGAGATCTTCATGTTTCCGCCGATGTTCACGGGGAAATTGGGGGACTCGGTGCCGTCCATGCGCACGGAATGCAGAAGACCTGAGGTATCGCCAAATATGATGCCGGCATAGTTGCTGCCGTCAAATCTGGCCACCACGGGGGTGCATTCTACAGGATTGGTCATGGCGATGGGTGAGCCAGGGTTGTCCACGCCGGATAGAGCCATGATGTGCAGATTGCCGGGGGCTGTGATGAGAATGATCTCTTTGGTGCCGTCGTTGTTTACATCGGCTACTACAGGGCTGGTCTTGATCTGCTGACCGATGGTCTTTTGGAAGAGCACGGATCCGTCATGGTTGATGGCATACAGGAAACCGCTGGTGCTGGTGGCAACGAGGATTTCCGGGTAGCTATCACCATCGAGATTGGCGATGGTCATGGCGTTTTGGCTGCCGCCGGTCAGAGTGACAGGGAAGCCAGTGATATTGGCACCAGTGAGTGGATCGATGGCATTCAGGCTGCCGGTAAGGCTGCAAGCCAGGATTTCCAGCTTGCCATCGCCATTCAGATCAGCCACAGCCACGGGGCCCAGATAGGTTCCGGTAAGGCTGGCCGGGAAATTAGTCATGTTGGAGCCATCTGCATTGAGAACCTGTAACTGGCCATTTTGCGTGATCGCAATCACCTTCGGTGCGGAGGCATCGGTAAGCGTGGCGATAACGGGGCCATTGCGCAGGTTTCCACCCGCGGGAACGCTCCAAAGCTGCTGTCCGGCAGAGTTGAAGGCGGCGAGGTTATTGTTGGAAAGGCTGGCAGCAAAGCCGAAATGGGAATTGCCCTGCAGATTGCTCATGGCCATCGAACCCACAACGGTGGCATTCATATTTAAGGGGAAGCCACTCATCTGAGTGCTGCCATTGAACTGCATCAAATTGATATGGGACGTGAGATCGCCAAAAACCACTTCCTGGTTACCGTTCCCGTTCACATCCACGAGGATGGGAGAGCTGGAAGTAGCGCCACCGGCATTGAAAGGCCATCCCGCCTGCACCAGAGACAGATTGATCTGAATGGGCAGGGTCTTAGTAAAGGGATAAGCGCTGCTAATGTTTGAACGAATGTACAGCTCAAAGGGAATCGGCTCGGAAGGCAAGCTGGCTACAGTGGTAAAAGTAAAGGGAGTATGATTCCAAGCGGAAGAACCGGCAAAGAGATAGCCCTGCTGCCCATATGTGGATACAGAATCAATCACGGTTACGCCGGGATAATCGGTTCTGAGGCTGGCAGTGAGGTTTTCCGCATCCAGCCACAGCACGCCGTGTCCGGTCATTACATTGCCCAATTGCACGGAAACACCGATGGTCTCGCCGGGATTGGGAACACCGTCGCCATCTCCGGAAACTTCGGTGATGCTGATATCTTCCTGCACGATATTCGGAATCTTGTCGTACATGGTGGCAGTATAGGCATTTATGCGTCCGGTACCCAGTTTGCCGGCGTAAGCTTCGTTGATATCGTCGATGGGATCAGCAGTGTACATCAGGCGGTCGCGAAGCTGCTGTGAAGTATATGTGGGGTGCATGGATTTCACCAAAGCGGCTACTCCTGCAGCCACGGGGCTCGCCATCGAGGTTCCGCCGTAGGACGCGTAACCGTTGCCAGCCACGATGGTGGAAAGAATGCCGTCTCCGGGAGCACAGATGTCGATGGGTTCGCCGTAATCGGAGAAACTGGCCTTTTGATCGCTGAAATTGGTCGCAGCCACGTTCAGGGCGTTGGTGCAATCAGCAGGATAATCCTGATAGGACGCGTTGTGTTCTACATTATCGTTACCAGCGGCAGCCACCACGGTAGCGCCAAGAGCGGTTACGTAATTCACGATGCTGTTGGGATAAGTTCCGCTTCCGGGGCCGCCCCAGCTCGCGTTGATGATGTCCGCGCCCACTTCTCCGGCATATTTGACCTGATCGTAAGCGAATTGCACACCCGTGGAAGCTGTGTTATCGGGAGCACCCTTACAGGCAAGGATGGAGACCATGGGAGATGTTCCCACCACGCCGATGCCATTGTGACCCACCGCTCCGGCGCAGCCGGCTACGTGAGTACCGTGGTCGTTTGAAGCATAGGGTTGGATGGGGTTATTGTCATTGCCCACAAAGTCCCAACCTACGAGGTCGTCGATCTTGTTTCCGCCTTCACCGGCATCACTGCCGTTTCCGCCGGTAATAGTGCCAGCATCCCAGTTTAAGGTCATACCGGGAGCTTCCGCGGGATTCACCCAAAGATTGTTGCGCAGGTCAGGATGGTTCCATTTTACACCGCTATCGGTGATGGCGACCACCACGTCGTGACTGCCCATGGTGTAATCCCAGGCGTCAAAGCTTTGCAGACGGTTATGAGTGTACTGCTGTGGCAGCATGGGATCGTCCGGCACAAACTTCTGACGGTTGATGGCTTCGAGTTCGGCATAAACGAGATGCGCGTTTTTGTTTAGGGCTTCTACAGCTTCATCTATGCGGTCGTTTGAGGCCAGCATGATGCGATAGTGGTTTTGCAGGTAGATTCCGTTATCGTTCCACTCAGGGAGTTTCACGTAAGGATGCATCTGCTTGAGCTCCACAATCTGATACTCAGCAGCAAGCGCGTCAAAGCTTTCCAGACCCGTATGAACAACGCCGTTTTGGATGGTGAAATCCAGCTTTCCGTCTATATTTGGAATGGTTTCTTTGTTAAAGCAGCCGATTATCGTGGCAGATTGAAACCAATAGGGATCAAACTTCACGGCAAAAGCGACTGTGCTAGCAATGATCAGCATGAATAGTATCATCAGCTTTTTCATGGGCACCTCGGAACAGTATTTTTTTGCATGGTTTTTCGTGGGCGGATATAGTCAAGCCCTTTTTCCCCGACAATGGACACTAATACAGTATAAGCTCTTCCTTTTGCCTGTACTTAGAAAAGTATATATTCCTTACGAATTCCTGCTCCGGAAGAGCCAGATGAGCGTCCTTTTCCACGATGGTAAATGCATCGCTACGCGCCAGAGCCAGAATGTGTTGATCCCGAATCAGATTGGCAAAGCGGAAATGCGGCAAACCGGATTGTTCCAGCCCAAAGAGCTCTCCTGGGCCTCGCAATTCCAAGTCCTTTTCAGCCACCAGGAAGCCATCGTTGGTTCGTGCCATGGTAGCCAATCTCTCCCTGGCCACCGAACTGAGCGGCTGGTGCTCTATCAGGAAGCAATAGGCTTGATCAGCGCCCCGCCCCACTCTGCCCCGCAATTGATGCAATTGCGCCAGGCCAAAGCGCTCCGCATGCTCGATCACCATCACGGTGGCATTGGCTACATCCACCCCCACCTCGATCACGGTGGTGGAGACAAGAACGTGGATTTCACCCGCTTTGAAGCCGCGCATGATCTCATCTTTGCGAAGGGCGGGCATTCGGCCATGGATCAATTCCACCCTGTGACCCGTAAAAACCTTCGTTTTCAGGTATTCATGCAGACGAACGGCGTCCAGCAGAGCTAGCTTGTCACTCTCTTCCACCAGGGGGCAAACGAAGTAAGCCTGGCGGCCTTTGATTAGTTCCCCCCGCACATCGCTGAGCACCGTATCCAGCTTGCGATCGCTGCGAATCAGGGTAATCACTTCCTTGCGGTTGGGCGGCATTTCATCGATACGGCTTACTTCCAGATCGCCATAAACCGTCATGGCCAGAGAACGCGGGATGGGTGTGGCGGAAAGATACAGCAGATCAGGATGATCTTTGTGCCTGGCCAGGCGCGCACGTTGCTCCACACCGAAGCGATGCTGCTCGTCCACCGCCACAAAGCCAAGGCGGGAAAACTCCACATCCTTTTGGATCAGAGCATGGGTGCCGATCACGATGAGTGGGCTGATTTCCCGGATCTGTTCTTTCTGCAGCGCTTTTCCCTTGTATGAGCCGCCTTTGAGCAGAATGACAGGAATCTCTATCCCTTCCAGCAGGCGGGATACATTCTGATAATGCTGTTCTGCCAAAATCTCTGTGGGCGCCATCAAAGCCGCCTGATAGCCATTTTCCACCGCCAACAGCATGGCAAAGAGCGTCACAATGGTCTTTCCGCTGCCCACATCACCTTGCACCATGCGTGACATCTGTTTATCCGAGCACATATCGTTCACGATTTCCTTGATCACGCGAACCTGCGCCGCCGTGAGGGCAAAAGGCAGCCTTGCTTTCAACGCGCTGGTGAAGTGCCTTCGATTTTCAAAAGTGATGCCTTTGCTTTCTTTATGGTGATGCACCCGATGCCGTGCCCACATGATCTGCGAGTAAAAGAACTCTTCATAGGCAAAGCGAATCCGGGTTGCTTCGATGCGCTCAGGGTCCTGACAAAAGTGCATGATCTGCAGTGCTGATTTACGATCGGGCCAATGGTACTTTGCCAGAATGGACTCCGGCAAACACTCGTTGATCTGGGCGGCAAATGCTTCAAACGCGTGATACACGATATTTCGCATCTGCCCCTGGGTGATTCCTTCTGTAAGCGGATATACGGGCAGGAGCTGCCGCGATTTCCAAAAACCTCCGCCCACATCCGCGCTGTCATCAATCACTTCAAAGGAAGGATGATTCATCTGAAGCTGACCGTTATACTCTGACAAGGTGCCGCTTAGCCAGATCCGTTTCCCCGGTTGCAAGAGCTTTTCATAAGCGACTGGATAGCTGAACCACACGCAGACCAGCCCGATCTGGGAGTCATTCACCCCCACATTCAATATCTTTTTGCCCTTGCTGGTGCTGCGCACATCCTGCCACGAGATATCGGCAGTGAAGGAGACCAGATCCCCCGGCTGTAGATCCTTCAAGGTGGGATTCAATACGCGGCTCAGATATGCCCGGGGAAAAAACTCCAACAAATCTTCCACGGTGTGGATCCCCAGCTTTGCCAGAAGCCGGGCACGATGTTCCCCCACTCCTTTGATATACTTTACCGAAGTGGCAAGAGGATCCGGGGATTGCTTGTTTTGCTCCATAAGGCCAGGATAGAAACGCGCCAAATCTTGTCAAGCAGCGCATCAAATCCAGATTCCTTACTAAAATTTCTGCCAGTGTAATCAGCGCGCTCTCAATTCTCAAATACACTTCCCCCTACATCAAGTCCTCCAGTGTACGCGTGAATCACACAGATCACGACTATACCTAGATATCAATGCCAGGGATTCTTCCGGCTATCTGATAAATGTTACCTTTTTGCTATCTATTCTCTTGCCATTTACCCTCAGGTTGATGAAGTAAATCCCACTTGCGCACTTGATGTTGTCTGCACCTCTACCATCCCAGTAAGTGACTTGCTCACTGACCGTTGCAGGATCGAGGCTAATGCTCTTCACCCTCTGACCTTTGATGTTGTAGATGGTGATATCTGCTCTGTCTAATCTATCATCTCTGACACTCTGGGAGCCTAGGGAGCGTACCTTAATGCTTGTAAAACCACTAAAGGGATTGGGGTAGGCGGTGATGCTTGATTCCGGAAGGACTGGAGCCACCGGATCATCGATTGAAACCCAAGGCTGAGAACCATATTCAAAGCAACCCATATCAATCCTGCCATTCCAGACCCTCCAGTTATTTGCCAGGTCATAGGGAGGTAAATCCAGCAAAGAGATATCAGGAGTTCCCGCATCTATGCATAGAGATTCAGAACTTAGATGCAAAAAGAAGGGATCTGATAGCTCAGTACTAGTAAAGGCGGGTTCCTGATCTAGATTGTGTTCTCCCCACAAAAGGATACTCAGGTTTCCAGGTTTATTGATGCTGCTATAGCCTCCACGAATCAGGTTGTAATCAAAATCCAGCTTACT
>JAEWNJ010000104.1 GCA_023392795.1 Candidatus Cloacimonadota bacterium | reverse complement strand
AACATGTTTCGGATCGGTGATCCAGTTCATGTGAAAGTCACGAACTGCCCCCAGAATACTCCTCTTACGGTTTACATTGTCGAGGATCAAGATTATACTGATGGGATGAGTATCTCCGCTTTGAATGCAATCATCTGTCAGGTAACTGGTACTTCGGATAATGACGGAGTATGGTATTCCAGCACACCTGTAATGACCGCCTCAACGGTGGGAGATTATGATATACTTGTTGACATTGGCAATAATGGGATGCTGCATTTCGCCTATAATGGGGCAAATATCCGGGATGGATATGATGGTCTCAATGGACCTGGTTTCACAGTTTATGACGATGGGATTGATGTTGTGTTAGCCCTTGATCTTTCACAGAGTATGGTAGGTGAATGCGCAAGCCTTCAACGACTAACGAGAAGTTTTATCGGTGCAATGCGACCTGGGGATAAGATTAATGTTTTTGGATTTAATGAAGGAAATCCTCCAAACTGGAATTGAGGGTATTCGAATTTATCCCCAACACCCGCAGCGCAACTATACTCCATTACTACAACAAATCAATCCTCTTTAATCAGCAGTGTAGGCTTGCCTAGTGCAGGGGGTAACACAGATTTACTCGTCCCTTTTAAGTATGGGTACAATAGGTTTGGTGCTCCGACAGAAAGGAAAAAGGGAATGGTGCTTTTATCAGATGGAGAACACTATCCAACAATAGACCCTGAACATCCAAACGACCCCTATTACAGCAATCCCCATAGGATGTATTGGGTTAGCAATAGCATCTATTCTAGCTATAACCCCAGAGATATTGAGTGCTATACCATGAGGTTCGGCAATATTTCCAGTGGCATAGTGAACATGCGGAATATAGCGTCTTGGGGGAATGGGTTGGCCTATCAAGTGCCACAGTTAGCAAACATGTCATTGATTGTAAGCCGCCTGATCAATCGTTTGCGAGGGGATCCTCCATCATATGAGAATAATCAATCCATTCCGCCAAACTCCAACCAAACCTTACAAATCGTTGTCGATGATTTGGCGGACAATCTTCAAACCACTTTGATTTGGAATACATCGGGTAATCCTAGCGCCAATTTGTTCACTTTAACTTCACCATCAGGAGTTGTTTACAATCAGCCTGAGTATTTTGGCACATCAACTCTGAAATACGCCATTGATGCTCCAGAAAGTGGGGTCTGGTTCGCCAATATTACTAACAACTACTCGACAACACAAACTTACAGCATAATAAGCGAGGTTGATTCTGATTTAACTGTTACCGTTGAGGAAATCCCTGCAATGCATCAGGTGGATACTCCTTTGCTATTAAAGGTTTCAGTATCAGATTATGATACTCCTATATCAAGCGCTACGGTTAGTGCTCAACTTAAGAGGGGAGCATGGCAGTTTTCGGTTGAGCTTTACGATGATGGCTGCCACAATGATGGGAATGCTGGTGACGGCTTGTATGGCAATTATTTGTACGCTTACGCTGAGATGGTAAACGTATTCCCCTCCTATCAACAATTTGGGGATTTCGATTTGTCAATTATTGTAGACATTCCCTCGATAAATGGGCGAAGAGTTGTTAATCAGAATCTATACTTGAACCCGGCTCAACCTAACTCATATCCACAAGTTACGCGTGATTTACATAAAGGATGGAACTGGGTAGGGTATCCTCGTTTACAAAGAGATGAAGTCGGAACATCTATTGATTATGCCAACGCCTCATTATCTCCATTTCTTACCGATATAATGTCCATTGATGGGATTGCGGAATACCGAGACAATCAATGGAGCTATTACGGTTTATCCAGTTTAAAGAGCGAGCCCGGCTATAAACTACGCATAAACGAAACTACATCAGTTAGATTGTTTGAACTTGGCACTATCATTGATACTCTGATGGTGCATCAATTGAACGAAGGGCAGTGGAATTGGGTTACATATCCCTGCTATGAGACGGTATATCCTTGGGAAGCTTTATCTGGAGTAATAGACAGGATAGATTACATCATGGCAGAAGATTGGAGCATGAAGAAAGATGGCGATGTCTGGATTTATGATGGGTTTTCACGTCCTCATTTGAAATACGGTGATTCTATGATGATACAAACCGTTAGAGATTGCGAATTTGTTTGGAATAATCCGCTCACTACTCCAATTATCGTTGATCCTCGTAAACCAACATACTTCGTATATGAAGACAAACCAAACTATGAAACGATTATGATTGAATCAATCGAAGGCAATCCGGATTATGCAGAAATAGGAGTTTTCCAAGATGATGTGTGTATCGGAGCGAGAGTTAATGAAGCGTATCCCATTCAGATACTAGCCTATTCGACTCCTGTGGAAGATGGTGGTGGCCCGTTGAGCTTCATGCTGTACTCGGAAAGCAAGGGCACAGTTTCAGTTAGTCCGGCAACTATTCACCCCAGCAATAACATCGCTAATGAGCAAACCATTGAGCCTGAACGCTATGGTTTTCGTGTGTTAACACTAAAGACCAACGACCAACAGATGCCTTCTGCGCTGGCTCTGCATTCAAACTACCCAAACCCGTTTAATCCTTCAACCACTATCAATTTCTCATTGCCAAAAACAGCACCAGTCAAACTTGTCATTTACAACATCAGGGGCCAAAAGGTTAAAGAACTCTTGAACGAGTCACTAGAGGGTGGAAACCACAACGTAGTCTGGAATGGTCGGGATGATAGCAATCGACCTGTTGCATCTGGCGTATATTTTGCTCGCTTAGAGCAAAGTGGTGTAACTAAAATTAGTAAAATGATGCTTTTGAAATAGTATCAGGTGACTTCAATGAAAGGCTGCCCATCATAGGCAGCCTTTCCTGTTTAATCAACAGCGCATCTCTTATTATTGAAACCGTACAAAGGATCATCCTCAAGAACAAGGATGCCTATTCTACTGCCATAATAGACATTGCTGCTGACGACGTGGTCAACTTCCTAACCAAGCGGGGCAATCCTGAGAAGCCGCAGATCTCCTCACTGGATATCCTGGCAGGGGATACCACTCAACTCCAGAGCTTAATCAAAGACTATCTGATAGGCTTCTATGACTCCAAGTGGAGCCTGGAAACGACCATCGACCAGTTATCCAAATACAACCTCTCCCTCCAGTCCAAGATCAGGATAAGAAACTTGGTCTATGCCATAACTGAACTGGAGCGGGATTACATAAATGATGAATACAAGGTGAAAGCATGGCTGCTATGAAGGGCTGGAGACTGATCCGGCAGACACCCTGGCTATCAATACTCAGCCAGGAGTACCGGGAGGATCGCTAAGCTGCAAGCGACATTCGGGGAGCATATCATCCAGGGGGGCTGTTGCCCCCTTCTGGCCTAAACTCCACATGAATCCCACTTGAACCCCACCCGAACCGGATTCAGGTGGAGTTCAAGTGGCCTTTGGGTGGCGTTCAGGCTACGAGGGGGTGTTTGTACCGATAACTCCAAAACCTGAAAACCCGAAAACTTGAAAACCTGGGAAACGAACTTTTCCTTGACATTCTCGGGCCGCCGCTTTCTTTGCACAGCATCATCTGTCCCTGTAAGGTTCAGAACATCAGGCCTTCTCCGCCGCAGGAGATAAAGAGAGAATAGGAGTATTACATGAGGCATAAGCTAGCATTTCTCGCAATAGCACTTACACTGCTCTTGTCGGCATGTACCATGAATCGTCCTGTTTGTGCCACATCCAATCCTTTGGGCAACAAGACAGGAGTCTATGTACGCAAGAGCTTTCTATTCTTTCCTTCTCGAGCCAATACAGATGCTGCGATTCAAAAGGCTGCCGAGAATGGCGGGATTACGCGGATATCCACTGTGGATTACAACGTAACCTTTTTCCTCTTCTTCACCGAGTATCGCACCATCGTGAGAGGTGAGTAGCCTGGTGAGGGTAGAGCGGCAGAGACAATGTCCCGGGGTTTGGGTGCGGGTTCTCTAGCAGCTATTCTAATGTATGAAAGCAAATAAAATATACGTCCTGGAAACCATGCCCGTTCCGCGGGCAATCATGAATCTCGCAATCCCCAGCGTGCTCAGTATGCTGGTGAACATCCTTTATAACCTCACCGATACCTTCTTTATCGGGAAGTTGAACGATCCCTATCAGGTGGCGGCGGTATCCATCTCCATGCCGCTTTTTACTTTGCAGATGGCAATGTCGGGGATATTCGGCGTGGGTGGAGGCAGCTACCTCTCCCGTTTACTGGGGCAAAAGAATAGCGAAGCGTCGAAGAATACACTTGCCACATCTGTGTTTACGACGGCTCTAATGTCCATAGTATTGGGCATAGTCGGTATCTTATCCATCCCCTTCTTCCTAAACATGGTGGGTGCAAGCGGCAATACTTACGAGTATACACGGCAGTATATGTATTACATCCTGCTGGGCAGCCCGGTGGTGCTGTTGAAGTTCACTCTGGTGCAACTACTTCGGGCAGAAGGCGCTGCCAAAGAAGCTATGATCGGATTGTTTATCGGCACAGGATTGAATATGATCCTGGATCCCATCTTCATCTTTGGTTTTGGCATGGGGGTTACCGGAGCTGCTGTGGCTACGGTATTGGGCAATGGTGGCGGAATGCTGTATTACCTGCTCTTTTACCTGCGCAAAAAGAGCTTGGTACCGCTATCTTTCAGACACTTCAGTTTTCAATGGAGATGTTACAAAGAAATCCTGTTGATTGGGGTACCTGCGTCATTATCGCAAGTGATGCTGAGTATCGGCAATACGGTCTCTTTCCGTCTGGCATCGGCATATTCGGATCATCACGTGGCTTCGCTTGGCGTGGCGTCACGAGTATTTACCATCCCCATCTTTATCTTCATAGGCGTATCCATTGGCATACAGGCTCTGGTGGGCTACACCTATGGGGCAAGGAATTATCAGCGGATGAAGGAAACCATACGTACTTCGATCTTGATCACACTATCTTTCAGTGCGTTTCTTACGCTGCTCTTTGCCTTGTTCCCGCGCGAACTGATCATGATCTTCATCAAGGATCCCGATATAGTGGAGATCGGTACCATAGTGCTGAAGGCTTATGTATTTGCCATCCCAATCGCTTCTGTGGGCATGATATTGATGACCACTCTGCAGGCGATGGGCAAAGCACTGCCAGCTCTCATCGTGGGGCTCTCCCGCCAAGGCATTATGTATATCCCATCCATATTGATCCTGAACAAGCTGTTTGCCTTTGAAGGTCTTGTCTTTGCGATGCCTCTGGCTGATTTTCTTACCACATTACTATCGGCAATCTTTGTGGTGGCAATCATGAAACAGCTGAAGGCACAGATTTTGAGCGAATGAGAATTTGGGGGCGCGCGGATTGCACGGATGACGCGGATGTAATTGAGAATTAGTGATGACATACGGATTTTGATATTATGCGATATATGATTGGGATAGAATCCTGACTTGACTGATGAAACTGATTGGACTGATACCTTACGTCTCAGACCACAGGGAATCCGTAACCTACAACGCAATATCTTGGATCGTCACAGCGCAAATACTCCATATATCATGTGAATCATGGGGATCATGGGGATCTGAGTTCTATTAGTTACAGGGGGGCTTGGACTTCATCGCCGGGATAAAACAAGTACATGCGATTGAAGTCTATTTGGCCTGTTTAACTACTAGCTGCATATGAGATTAGAGATGGCCAAATGAACTCCAATGGCATCAATCGGGATTAACCCCCACAGGTAAAGGAGAATCGGGCTTCAGGAGATTATTTTCGCACCTTGACCCGGTAGAACTCCTTTTCAGAGGTAATTGGTTTGCTAAAGCTATTCGTAGGAATTTCTTGCCAGATTCCCTCGGTCTCGGGATCTGTTTTGGTCTCCACGAGGTAATTCAGTGCTCCGGGAATCTCATCCCAACTAATCAGAATCTGCTGACCATCCAGCGTGATACTGAGGTTTTCGATGTTTAATTGATAGGCAAAATCGTACGTTGCCACAAGGCTGGATCTGCCATCTTCTCTAATGGCCGCAATATTCAGAGTGTATGTCTGACCTGGTGTCAGGCTGGGTAAAGAGAGGACAAGTTCAGCGGTAACATCTATCTGAGCGGGCGATATTGAATGAGAATAGCTTTGCGTGGGATTTGCTTCATGACCGCTGAAATACCAGGTAAAATAGGAGATACCATTGTCTTGCTGGGGTGGTATATACTGGACTACCCGGCAGTTGAAATGAGAGTTGTGCCCTTGTGAATTGGCGGCATGGAACTTCAGTAAATGCAAACCTGGTGCCGTATCTGGGGGAAAGACTATCTGATCAGAACTCATCCAGAGATCGTCTCCGATCTGACTGATGCTGATATTCTGCTGTGGTCCATCATCTATGCAGTAGTAAATATGAGTTACTGCTTGATCACTTGGGATTCGGAATACATTACGATGTGCATACTGACTCCACTGGTTCAGATCATCCCGAACCCGTATGGATAATCTGTGAAGGCCATAGCTGTATGGGCTGAGGTCTATGGGGATTGAGATTTCAGAGGAATCTTCCTCACTCAGGGCGATGCTTTGCACCTCATCCTCAATGCCATCGAGATCCACGCAGTATTGCAGTTCGCGCAAGGCAGCAAGAGGACATAATAACATGCCCCACAAGATCAGAAGGATGATCTTCAGCTTCATGATCTGCCCCCTTAGTTGTTGGTACGGGCTTTGATTCTGATCTGCAGAGTGTTGCCTACCGCGGGTACGATCAGCTCATAAATTGAGGGGATCGGAGGAATGCCGCTAAGTATGTAGGGATTGCTGCCCCCAAAAATACCGCATTCGTCACCCCATACTCCGGCTGCAAGGGCTAGATTTGCCGGATCATCCAGCAGTTCATATTTTCCGTCAGGAGAATCGCTTTGTCCGAAAAGCGGACCAGCGTAGTCGAGTAGGTTATCTGTTCCGTCCACCACGGTATCCCAATCCAGATCAGGACGATCTACAAATACATTGTGATGCTCAGAAGTGGAGCAAGTCCATCCCAATCCCCAACTGGGATCCTTGAAAACTATGTTGTTGTAACAATCTGTATTTGCGAGGTTTACAGTTCCTCTAATCACGGAGTAGCACAGAGTTGCCGAGCTGTTTGAGGGTACTTTGAGGGAGTGGAACCCATTG
Organism: Candidatus Cloacimonadota bacterium; assembly: GCA_023392795.1. GTDB lineage: Bacteria > Cloacimonadota > Cloacimonadia > Cloacimonadales > Cloacimonadaceae > UBA5456. The sequence continues at coordinate 1,925 of JAEWNJ010000104.1, read as the reverse complement.
TTGGCTTCAAAGATGCAATTAGAAAAAATCGTGTTTATTGCATTCGAAAGTTGGACAGTATCAGAACTGTATCCGGATTTTAACTTGAAATAGCATCCTGCAAACAGGGCATTACTGGCATTGATCCTGGTATTGTACAATGAGCATCCTATTACTGCGGTGTCGCTGGCATTTACATCCAATGAGGTCCTGATGTCCAATCCCATCAGGCAGACGTTTGGGGCCGTGATGTTGAGGTTATCTGGACGCGCAGACAGCGTATTTGCCTGCAATCCGGGGTTTGAAGCAAGATGATATCCGGTTCCGATCAGAGTAAGTGATTTGTTGACTACTGCAGGTGAATAGCTGGAAGGATTGCCATATATGTAAAGTGTATGCCATCCACAACTTCAGGATCGGCAATGGCGTCGTTAATCTGTGTGAAATCGGCATAAACTGTGGTGTCCTGATTCACATGCCACACAGAGGCCATACAGATCGAGCAGTAAAGTAGGGAAATCAAAACGATAGTCATCCTAGACATACTATACTCCTTTCATTAAGGCTTCTAACTACTCATGCTATCTGAGGCAAAGTGTCAAGCGGAATCTGAATGAAATCGGTAATGGGATGTCTTCTTTTTCCACAAACGGCTGGGGAAGCATCCTCCAGGATCCATGACTTCAGAGCTTGTTATCTCTGGGAGAAAATCTAGGATATACATTCTCAATATCTGCGATGAATTGATGGATTAAGCATTCAAAGGCTACAGACCTTTTTCTCCTTGACACCAAAAGTGCTTTTTTTATAGCTGCTTAAGCTAGAAGAAGAAAAACAAGAACATGGAGGAATCATGTCCGACAATCTCAAATATGGCAAGATCAGTTCTCGTGAAGCGATGGAACTGGAAGAAAAGTACGGGGCGCATAACTATCACCCGCTGCCCGTAGTTTTGGCTAAAGGTGAAGGCGTTTTCATGTGGGATCCGGAAGGAAACCGTTATTACGATTTTCTTTCCGCATATTCTGCCGTAAATCAGGGGCACTGTCATCCCCGCATCATTAAAGCTCTGTGCGATCAGGCTCAGGAGCTTACTCTCACCTCACGGGCTTTTTACAACAACAAGCTGGGTGAATATGAGAAGTTCGTCACGGAATTCTTCGGATTTGATATGGTATTGCCGATGAATAGTGGTGCCGAAGGTGTGGAAACCGCCATGAAGCTTGCCCGAAAATGGGCATACAATGTGAAGGGCGTGGAAGATGGCAATGCCATCATCATCTTTGCTGAAAACAACTTCCATGGCCGCACCATCGCCATCGTGTCCGCCAGCTCGGATCCCGATTGCTACGAAGGCTTCGGTCCCTTCACCCCCGGCATCGTACGCGTTGCTTACAACGACGCCAATGCCCTGAAAGATTACTTACAAAAGCACGGCAAGAACGTGGCTGCCTTCATCGTGGAACCGATCCAGGGCGAAGCCGGCGTATTTGTGCCGGACGATGGCTATCTGAAAGCCTGTTTCGATATCTGTAAAGAACACAACGTACTCTTCATTGCCGACGAAATCCAAAGCGGCATCGCCCGTACCGGAAAGTTGTTGGCCTGCGATTATGAAAATGTACGCCCTGACATCCTGATCCTGGGTAAAGCCATTTCCGGCGGTGTATTGCCTGTTTCCGCAGTCCTGGCAGATCGTGAGATCATGCTCCAGATCAAACCCGGTCAGCATGGCAGCACCTTCGGCGGATTCCCGCTTGCCTGCGCCGTGGCCAAAGCCGCGCTGGAAGTAGTACGCGACGAGAAACTGGCTGAGCGAGCCTACGAATTGGGCGAATACTTTAGAGAAGAATTGCGCAATCTGAACCACCCGATGATCAAGCTGGTACGCGGACGCGGACTGCTGAACGCCATCGTGGTGGAACCCAAAGACGGCGTGGAAGCCT
>JAEWNJ010000080.1 GCA_023392795.1 Candidatus Cloacimonadota bacterium | reverse complement strand
ACGCCAATGTAACCTTCATCAACAGTATCATCAGCAACAACAGCGATCACAACGTGATCTTAAATGACGAGGGTACATCCGCCCGGATAAGATTCCAGAATTGCCTGCTAGGCCCTTCAGACAATCTAGAAGATACTATTTACAATATGAGTCCCGATAACATAATAGAGTGGTATGGCACAAACCTCAGCTCCGATCCCGGTTTCTATGCCTGGTCAGACGACAATCCCTATACCCTGGGACAGGATTCACCCTGCATAAATGCCGGAACCACAGATTTCGGCATCTTCACGATCCCCGACTGGTATGAATACCCCACCTATGATCTGGCAGGCAATCCCCGGATTTATGGAGATCAGGTGGATCTGGGAGCTTATGAATGGCAGGGGCAAACTGATATTGAGGATCTTGTGATGGTCCCTGCCTTCAGTATATGCAACTATCCCAATCCCTTCAATCCTGAAACCACCATTACCTATAGTTTGCCGGAAGCAACGAAGATGCGGCTGGATATCTACAACCTCAAAGGACAGTTGATCAAGACTCTGGTGAATGAAGCGAAAGCTGCCGGTAAGTACAGCGTGGTCTTGAAAGGTACTGATGACAAGCACCATCCGGTAAGTAGCGGAATCTACATCTACAAGATGAGTGCCGGTAAATACAACTCCACCCGTAAAATGATTCTGATGAAATAGTATCAAATGACTATAGGATCTTTTGCAGAATAGAGCTTCTCATCCTTGATCCTTGGTGATAGTGCTTTGATGTAGTCTCTGCCGTGCACAGACATTGGGAGGTGATAGATTCGTCAGGCAGCAGCAACTCCAAGAGTGGTCATCAGAAAAATCAGCTTGACACTAAAGCCCCGTTTATTTGCATGGCACTAACAGTGTGCATCTCTAGCTCAGTTGGTAGAGCAACTGACTCTTAATCAGTGGGTCCGGGGTTCGAATCCCCGGAGGTGTACCACTTCTTTTTTGTATAAGTCAGCTACTGCCCCGGCGGATGGCTGATGTGTGAAAGCCGCGGTAATTTGCTCTTTGCTCCGCGTAAAACATGTGCTAAAGTGCGGCTCCTATCATTTACGGCCGGCCTTTAGCGCCGGCTCTTTTTTTTGTGATAAATAGGAGAATATATATGACAGCATTACATGCCAAGGATTCCACCTGTAATGGTGGATACCTTTTCACCTCAGAATCGGTGTCGGAGGGGCATCCCGACAAGGTTTGTGATCAGATTTCCGATGCCATCCTGGATGCCTTTCTGGAGCGCGAACCGCGTTCCCGCGTTGCCGTTGAAACACTCGCTACCAAGAACCGCGTAATTCTTTCCGGAGAAATCACTTCCAGCGTAAGGATCGATGTGGAACCCATAGTACGCCAGGTGATCAAAGACATCGGTTACATCCATCCGGATAAGGGCTTTGATTACCACTGTGAGATCGAGAATTATCTGCATGCTCAGGAAGGCGATCTGGCGCGCAATGAAGGGGCAGGAGATCAGGGTCTGATGTTCGGCTATGCCTGCAATCAAACCAAATCGCTGATGCCCATACCGATTGAATTGGCTCATCATCTATTGATTAATCTGGCCAAAGCACGCAAATCGGGAGCCATTCCCTGCTTGTTACCGGATGCCAAGAGCCAGGTCAGCTTCCGTTATGTGGGGCGTAAGCCCGTGGAACTGGATACTTTGGTGATCTCTACGCATCATCAAAGTATATGCGAGATGGACTTTGAAGATCTCAAGCATGCCATCATCAAACAGGTGGTGCATCCCACTGTCGGTGCGATGGAGGATCAGGTTCGTTTCGATGGGCGCAAGGCGAAGATCATGATCAATCCTCTGGGCAGATGGCATGACGGCGGTCCCGCCGCTGATACCGGACTTACCGGCCGCAAGATAATCGTGGATACCTATGGCGGATGGGCTCAGCATGGCGGGGGAGCATTTAGCGGCAAGGATGCCACCAAGGTGGATCGCAGCGCGGCGTACATGGCTCGGCACATTGCCAAGAGCATTGTGGGCAGCCAAATTGCCGATGAATGCCTGATCCAATTCAGCTTTGTGATTGGTGATTCCGAGCCCGTGTCCCTGATGGTGGATACTTTTGGCAGCGGGAAAATGTCCGACACCGAGATCGAAAAGCTGATCAGAAGCAGATTTGACTTGACAGTAAAGGGAATCATCGAATATCTTGAACTTACCCGAGCGATCTATCTTCCCACTGCCAGTTATGGTCATTTCGGGCTGAACGCTGAAAAACAAAGCTGGGAGCAGATCAAATATCTCGGATAGGAAGGTTTAGTGCCGCTCTATCAAACTTTATCCGGCAGCGACCCCTTCTTTCTGATTGCCGGTCCCTGCGTGATTGAAGAAGAAAGTGTCATGATGCCCACAGCGGAGTTTTTGAAGACGTTGTGCGAGCGTCTGCAACTGCCCTTTGTATTCAAATCGTCTTTTACCAAGGCCAATCGCAGCAGTGTGGCATCTGCCACCGGTCCCGGCCTGGAAGAAGGGCTGAGAATGCTGGAAAAGATCAAGGATACTTTCGCTGTGCCCATCCTGAGCGATGTGCATGAATGCGCGGACGTGGCGGCAGCGGCTGAAGTGTGTGATATCATGCAGATCCCTGCATTCTTAAGCCGGCAAACCGCTTTGATCCAGAGTGCCGCTACCACCGGGAAGATCGTGAACATCAAGAAAGGGCAATTCATGGCGCCAGAAGATATGGCCGCCGCTGCAGCTAAAGCTGCACCCACGGGAAATGCCCAAATCCTGCTCACCGAGCGGGGCAGTTCATTTGGCTATCACAATCTGGTGGTGGATTTTCGCTCCTTTGCCATTATGGCGGAGACTGGCTACCCCGTGATCTATGACCTCACACATTCTTTGCAAACTCCATCCAGCGGCAGTAGCACCGGAGGAAATCCGGAATTTGCACCGATGATGGCGTATGCAGCCATGGCCACAGGGAAGGTGAGGGGACTCTTCATCGAATGCCATCCCCGGCCCAAAGAAGCGAAAAGCGACGCAGCCACAATGCTTTCCCTGCAGGAAATGGAACCCATCCTGAGCCGTTGCATCGAGATTGTCCGGAGAAAATGAATATGGTAAACTGCTTTGTAAAACCCAATAAACGCCCGGTTGATTGGGCTCATATCAAGCTACTGGTGTTGGATTGTGACGGAGTTCTGACCGATGGCCGCATCATATATGGCGATAACGGACTGGATGTGAAACACTTTGACGCGCATGACGGACTTGCCCTCATGCTCCTGCAGCATACCGAGTTGCAGGTGGCAGTGGTGACAGGGCGCACATCCGAAGCTCTGACCCGGCGCTGTAAAGATCTGAACATAAGTTTGGTGTTTCAGGGAGTATCCAAGAAGCTACTCTGTGTGGAAAAGTTGCTTGCCGATCAAGGCCTGGACTGGGATAATCTGGTCTATATGGGTGATGATTGGAACGACGTACTCTGCATGCGCAGGGCTGCCCTCTCCGCCTGTCCTGCCAATGCCTTGCCGGAAATTCAGAAAATTGCCGATATAGTGATGGAAAAAACGGGCGGCCATGGTGCCGTGCGGGAACTGGTGAATCTCATCTTACAGAAGAAAGGCATCTTTGAGCGGGCAGTGATGAGTTACCTGGATAGAAGCATTTGCGAAGACCCTAAATGAAGCCCGGGCGTAAGATTCTGCTGCTGTTGCCGTTGCTCTTCGCGCTTTCCTGCAAACAGGAAGAGCTAAACAAACAGACTCCCACCATGGAGCGCGGGCTACCGGATGAGACTTCGCTGAATGTGAAGCTGAACGAGTATAAGGACGAGCGCCTGGAATACATCATTGAGGCGGCAAAGATGGAGCGCTACACAGATCGCAGAATGATGTATGCCTATCAGGTGACGCTAAGTTCCTACGACCATACGGGCAGCTTAAGTTCGGTGATCAAAGCCGACACCACCATCGTGGATGATGCCCGCAATATGATTTTTGCCAGTGGTAAGGCCAGCTATAAGACGCCCGATGGCACGATATCTACATCCAGAATCGTCTGGGATCGCAATTTTGACGAGATTACCGCGCCAGCCTATGTGGAGCTTCTGCGCTCCGGAGATGTACTGCGCGGGAGGAACTTACGCACCGATTCCAAGCTGAGTTACGCGGAGATGGAAGAGGTGACAGCGGAAGGGATATTCGATGAAAAAGATTATCGTTGGTAGTCTGCTGCTGCTTTGCCTGATCCTACTGTGGGCGAAGGACGATCCCCAGAAGTTTCGGCTGGTGCATTCCGATAAACTCTATATGAGCAACCTGCCGACCGGGCAGATTCTGGAGTTAAACGGCAGGGTTCACTTCTTCTATGGAGATACCGAGTTCAAGAGTGATCGCGCGCTGATTCTGGATGGCCCCAAAATCGCACGGCTTTCCGGAAATGTGAGCGTGCAGAATGATACTCTGAACCTGGTGGCGGATTCTCTGGCATATTATCGCATCCCCAGAGTGCTGAATATGGGGGGCAGAGTCCAGCTCACGCAGGACACCAAAGAGGGTAAGACCCGATGGATGCGGGGGGATTACGGAATCTACGATCAGGCCAAGGACACTTTTACTGCCTGGAGTAGAGTACGCGCCTACGATCAGGGCGAAAACGGATATGCCTCCTGCGGTTACGCCTTTTGGGATCGCGCGGCGGGTTATGCCTATCTGATCGAAAAACCCAGTATCACTGCCGGTACCACAGATACCTTGACCGTTTCTGCCGATAAGATGGAATTCTTCGATAGTGAACGCAAACTGATTGCCACTTTCAATGTAGAGGTCTCCAGTGATGAGTACAGTGCCAATAGCGATTTCCTGATCTACTTCGCAGAGGAAGAAAAGGCGGTATTCATCGGTGAACCGGAATTTACGAACGACTTTGCCACGGCCAATGCCCAGGAGTTTCATCTCTGGTTCAAAGAGCGGGAATTGCAGAAGGCGGCGCTGATGGATTCCTGCCGGGTATACTTCGCTCAGGAAGAGGGTAAAGAGAAGGATAACTGGGTGCAGGCCAAGGACATCGTGATCAATTTCGCCTCCGACCGGATCGAAGATTTTGAGGCTGCAGGCGAGGTCTCATACTACTTCCTGCAGGAAGAAAAAGAAAAGCAGGATTTTTTTATCAACTCTGCCGTGGGACAGGTACTGAAAGCTAAGTTTGATGCGGACAACAAGCTAAAGCTGATGGACATGAGCGGCAGAATTCGTGGACGATATGTATTCAAGAATGACTCTTGACAGAAAGCAGGACTTTTATTACTATATTTACTATGGAATTGCATAAAATTAGAGCGCAGAATCTCGTGAAGATATACGGAAAGCGGACCGTGGTGAACGATCTCAGCTTGGAAATCAATCAGGGAGAAGTAGTTGGCATCCTTGGCCCCAATGGTGCCGGCAAAACCACCACTTTTTATATGATCATCGGTCTGGCCAAGCCAAACAAAGGCAAGGTGTTCCTCGATGATCACGATATCACTCACAAGGCCATGTTCAAACGGGCTCGCATGGGCATGGGCTATCTGGCTCAGGCCCCCTCCATCTTTGCCAAACTCAGTGTGGAAGATAACGTGCTGGCCATTCTGGAGACCCTCAAGATTCCCCGGAAACAACGGCCGCAGATCCTGGAAGAAGCGCTTGGGGAACTGAACCTAAGCAAACTGGCCAAACAGAAGGCATACACACTATCCGGGGGTGAACGCAGAAAGCTGGAGATCACCCGGGCCCTGGTGACCAAGCCCACCTTCATCTTTATGGATGAGCCATTTGCCGGCGTGGATCCCATCGCGGTGTCCGATATCCAGGACATCATCGATAAACTGCGTGAGAAGCAAATCGGCGTGATGATCACTGATCATAACGTAATTGAGACTTTGAAAATCGTGAATCGGGCTTATATTATCTATGAAGGTAAGATCATCGTATCCGGAGTGGCAAATGAACTTATCCACGATGAAAAAGCCCGACAGCTATATTTAGGAGAAAGGTTCTCGATGAGCCCTTTTGAGCAGAGATTATGAGCGGAATGAATCAGCATATAGCCTTGAAGCAGAAACAGGAGCTTGCTCTCAAGCCCAAGATGCTGCAATCCTTGAAAATGCTGGCCCTGCCCATTTTGGAGCTTGAAAGCTATATCAAGCAAGAATTGGAAACCAATCCTCTGCTGGAATTGCGGGATGAAAAAGACGAAGAGGATCTGGAGGAAGCTCCCTACGAACAGAGCGCTCCCGAGAGCAATACTCCCCTGGAGGACGTGGATTCACCCGAAGCGCAGAGCGAAACGGTGGCTGAAGCCCGTGAGCTAACCGAAATCCTGGACCAATGGAACGACTATCACTCCGGCTCCGGAGATTACAGCCGCTCGGAAGCGGAGGGCGATCACGGGGAATCGCTGATCCGTTATGAAGGAAACAGCAAAGAGACCTATCTGGAGCAGCTTTATCCGCTCAACCTGCCTGAAAATGAAGTGGATTTCATCACCGAATTGGTGGATAGCTGCGATGTTTACGGGTTCCTGCCCGAAAAATACAACATCGAAGCAGTAGCCAGACGCTTTCAGATCAATCCAGCCCGCGCCGCGGAGCTTCATCGGATCGTGATGAATCTCTCCCCTCAGGGCATCACCGCCCGCAATATCTCGGAATGCCTGATGGCTCAGCTAACCGAGGAGCAACAGGAAAACAGGATCATCTGCGGGATGGTCTGCGAGCAGTTTGAAAACCTCATCCATCGCCGCTATCAAAAGATCGCATCATTCTTCAATGTGTCCGAAGAGACGATCATGGCGGCCAGAGAACAGATATCCAAGCTCGATCCCAAACCGGGATTGCGCATTTTACAGAGTAATGCGGCATACGTCTATCCAGACGTTACGCTCAAGATCATCGATGGGGAATATGTGGTGATTATCAACGATCACATCACTCCCAATATCATCATCTCACCCCACTATCGTAAGATGATAAACCGGGGATATTTTGACAAGGAGACCACCTCCTTTGTGCGGGAACGTATCAACAGCGCCAAGTTTCTGATCAAATCCATCTATATGCGGATGCGTACTCTTGAGCAGGTTTCCCTCTCCATCGTGAAGCACCAATACGACTTTTTTTACAATGGCAGCGGCATCATGCAGCCCCTAACCTACAGCGTGATCGCGCAGGATCTGGGGAAAAGCGAATCCACGATCAGTCGCGTGGTGAAGTATAAATATGCCGAAACGCCTTATGGCATCTTTGCTTTCAAGGATTTCTTTACCTCCACAGCCGGACGGGATGATAACTACGAGAACATCTCCCGGCAGAAAGTGAAATCCTGCATCCTACGCCTGGTGGAAAATGAGAACAAACGCAAACCGCTGTCGGATCAGGATCTGGTGGAACGCCTGAAGGCTGAAGGCCTGAATATTTCACGCCGGATCATCGCCAAATACCGCGATGAACTGGGCATCCTGAATAGCAGATTAAGAAGAAAATAGAGGTATATCTTGGAGAATTATCAAGTTATCGTAGTAGGCGGCGGACCAGGGGGCTATGAATCCGCCATCAGGCTATCGCAGTATGGCATCCCTGTCGCTGTGGTGGAAAAAGAGCGCCTGGGCGGCGTGTGTCTGAATTGGGGATGCATCCCCACCAAGACTCTGGTCAAATCAGCCGAACTGGTTAGAGAGATCCAGGAAAGCGAGAGCTACGGATTGCCCGCTGTGGATTTCACTCCCGATTACAAAGCTATCTGGGAGCGCAAGAATACCATCGTGGAATCTCTGGTTGGCGGCATTGAGTATCTTTATCGCAAGCGGAAAATCCCAGTATACAATAGCGCCGTAACCCGGATCAGCAAGACATCTGGAGCTTATGAACTTCAGATGGCGGATGGCAATTCCATCGGAGCCCAATACATTATCCTGGCTACCGGCAGCACCTCCAAGAGCCTGCCTGGCATCACGATCGACGAAGTAAACGTGCTCAGTTCCACCGGCATCCTGAAGCTGGATTCTCTGCCCAAAAGCCTCGCTGTGGTGGGCGGAGGAGTGATCGGATGCGAATTTGCCTCTATCTACGCCACGCTCGGGGTTCAGGTGACTATTGTCGAGTTTCTGCCCCGCCTGATCGCGCTGGAGGATGAAGAAATCTCCAAGCGGCTGGCCATTGCCTTTAAGAAGAGCGGGATCAAGGTAATGCTGAATGTGGGGGTGAAGAGCATCCAAAGCATTGAGGGCAGACAGATCCTGCAGCTCAGTGACGACAACGAGCTTGAAGCCGAAAAAGTGCTGCTCTCTGTCGGCCGGGAACCGGTCTTCGATATTCAGACCGAAGGGTTTGAGTTGACCCGTCAGCGCGGCGCGGTGGTGATCGATGACTATATGCGCACCAATATTCCCGACATCTATGCCATTGGTGATCTCACTGCGAAGCTGCAATTGGCACATACGGCCTCCAAGCAGGGTCTTCTGGCAGTGGAACATATCAAGGCTCAGATCACGGGGGAGGCCAAACCCCTTCACCCCTTGTCATACACGGATATTCCCCGTTGCACTTTTACCAATCCCGAAATCGCTTCTGTAGGCTATACGGAAGCACAAGCCAAAGAAGTTTTCGGCGAGATCATAATTGGCAAATTCCCCTTTTCAGCCAGCGGTAAAGCCATGGCCATGTCGTCAACCCAAGGTTTTGTAAAAACCATCGCCCGCAAAGACAAGGGCGAACTCGTGGGTATGCACATCATGGGACCGCAGGCAGCGGAGCTGATTGCTCAGGGCACCATCATGATCGCCAATAAAATGAAAGCAGAAGACATCCACGATATCGTGTTTGCCCACCCAACCTTGTCTGAAGCAATCATGGAATCTGTGGAGGATCTGCTGGACCTCTCCATTCACAAAATCTAAACAGGAGGATCACATGCAAATTACCATTACTGCACGTCACTTTGAGCTAACCAAGGCTATCCGGGACTATGTGGAAAGCTCATGCCTCAAGCTGAAGAAGTACTTCGACCATATCATTGCCATTCATGTAACGCTGGCGCTGGAAAACAGCCGCAACATCTGCGAGCTTTCCCTGCACGCTGGCAAGTTCGGATTGCAGGCAGAAGCTGAAGAAATGGATATGTATCTCACTATAGACAGCGCCATAGACAAGATGGAAGCGCAAATCAAGAAACTCAAAGACCGCGTTACTGACCACCAGAAGCGCGCCCTCAAGGATCATTTTGACGATTTCTCCCGTGCTTCGGACATCACTGTAAACAAGACCGATCGCGTTCGCCGTACAGTGAAAACCAAACGGGTGGTGACCGAGGCGATGGACCCCCATGAAGCTATCGAAAAAATGGAGGAGATGAAGGAAGACTTCCTCATCTTCAGAAACATCGAAACCGACCGCATCAATGTGATGGTCAAGAAAGACAATGAGAACTTCAAACTCTTTGAGCCCTAAAGAGTAAAGAATATGCATCATAACGGCCGGCTTGATCGGTATCAGGCCGGCCATCAATCCAGGAAACCAAGCTTTCCGCAATTCCATGACTCCGGCGATTGTGGTAAAAAGCGAAAGACAAGGGGATTATGAAAGAGATTACCGTCCGAGATTTCTTCGATGCCAAAAAGAAGGATCTTGCCTTGTCTCTGGTGAGCGAACCAGAGACCTTATCCAAAAAGATCAATTCGCCCCATGTAAACAGGCCGGGTCTGGCCTTGGCAGGATACTTGGAAGTATTTGCTGCGGAACGGATCCAGGTGATTGGTGAAACCGAGGTTCGCTACCTGCAATCCATGCGGGAAGAGGAACTGATCGCCAGGGTGAGGGATATGTTTAAGACCGATATCCCCTGCATCATCATCACCAAGGGGCTCACATTGCCGCCGGTGATCGAGTATCTGGCCAATGATCTCAATATCGCCCTGCTTTCCAGCCGTCTTTCCACTATCAACCTCATTCAGCATCTCAGCCGCTATCTCCAGGATATCTTTGCCCTGGAAAAGACCATTCACGCAACTCTGGTTGATGTCTTCGGCTTGGGCATCCTGCTCACCGGGAAAAGCGGCATAGGCAAAAGCGAATGCGCGCTGGATCTGGTTCACCGGGGACATAGCCTGGTGGGCGATGATCTGATCACTCTGCGTTATCTGGATGAGCAATTGATAGGCCGGCCGGGGCGTGAACTAGGCTATTTCATGGAGATCAGGGGGGTGGGATTTGTGAATGTGGAACGCATGTTTGGCATCGAGCGTACCCGCCGCCAAAAAACCATCGATCTGCAGATTGAGCTGATGCCCTGGCAGGAAAACATGGATTATGAGCGCATCGGCCTTTCGAATAGTTTTGCCGAGCATCTGGGGGTAAAGATACCGATCATCTACTTGCCGGTATCGCCGGGTAAAAACGTGTCGGTGATCGTGGAAGTAGCCGCTATGAATATGATCTTGAAGAGTGTTGGTTACGACGCTGCGGAAGATTTTAACCAAAAAGTACATGCCGAGATTCGCAAGAAAACCTTGCACAAGAAGATTGAGAATGACGCACAAGACAGTGACGGTAAAGAATAAACTGGGGCTACATGCCCGCCCCTCCGCCCTTCTGGTGAGGGCTGCCACGAAGTATCGTTCCGAGTTCTTCATCGAAAAAGACGGGACCAAAGTGAATGGCAAGAGCATCATGGGTGTGATGATGCTGGCCGCGGAATGTGGCAGTACCCTGCATCTCATCGCGGATGGCGTGGATGAGGAGTATCTGTTGGATGAGATATCCGTGATGATCGCGGAAGGTTTTGGAGAATAGCATATGCAAGAACTTCATGGACAACGAGTTGCTGATGGATTAGCCGTGGGAATGGCGGTCTTTATCGAACCCAAGACTTTACATATTCCGGCCAAAAAGATCGGCTCTGAACAGGTGGAAGCAGAGCGGCAATCGCTGCTGCAGGCCTTGAAAGATTGCGAAGCGGAACTGGCTGCAATGCTCACACCCGGTATCACCAACGACGGTGAAAAAGAAATCCTGAATACTCATATCGAGATCCTCAGAGATCCGGAGCTGCAAAAGAACCTGCTGGAAGCCATTGATCATGATCATTGGACTGCAGCCAAAGCAGTGGATGATATCTTTACTGCCTCGATCAGGTTCTTTGAGGGTTTGGATAACGAGATGTTTTCGCATCGGGCGGCAGATTACAATGACATCTCCAATCGTCTGTTACGCAAGCTTCTGGGTCTGGAATCCGAAGACTTCAGTGCTTTGGGAGTGGAGTACATTCCCATTTTTACCAAGATCAGCCCCTCCCAGGTTTCCAAGCTTCACCGTCAGGGTGTACGTGCCTTCATAGCCGATACCTGCAGCAATACTTCGCATGCCGCCATCATATCCCGTGCTTTGGGCATAGCGGTGGTAAACGGAGTCCATGAGATTCGCAGCTATGTGAAAGAGGGCGATATGCTGATCATCGACGCCGAAGCTGCGAAAGTGATCGTAGATCCGGATGATGAAATGCTGGAATACTACGCCCAAAAGCTGCAAGTGGAAGAATTGATCAAGCAAAAGCAGGAAAAGCTGAAGGCCACCGACGCCGTCACTCTGGACGGTCAGCGAGTGAGCATCTATGTAAATATGGGACTGCCGGAAGAATTACCCGGGATCAAAGAACTTGGTTGCGATGGCATCGGCCTCTTCCGCACTGAGTTTATCTATCTTTCCCGCAATTCCTTGCCCAATGAGGACGAGCAGTTTGAGATCTATAGCAAGGTAGTATCCGAAATGGCTCCGCTTCCTGTTACCATCAGGACTTTTGACCTCGGTGGCGACAAGATGCTGCATCTGATTCCTTCACCGCATGAGCAGAATCCTTATCTGGGCAGCCGCGGTATCCGCTTTTCCCTGGCGCATCCGGAGCTGTTTAAGACTCAGCTCAGAGCCATCATCCGCGCTTCCGCATTCGGGAAAGTGAAAGTAATGTTTCCCATGGTGATCGATGTGGATGATTTCAAAGAAGCACGCTCCATTCTGGTATCCTGCATGAATGATCTTTACGCCGAGGGTCACAAATATGATTCGGAGATTCCCATCGGCTGCATGATCGAAATCCCATCCGCCGCTCTCAGCTCCGATGCTCTGGCCAAGGAATGCGATTTCTTCTCGATCGGAACCAACGATCTGGCACAGTACACGCTGGCCGTGGATCGTAATTGCGATAATGTATCCCGTTACTACATCACTCACCATCCTTCTGTGCTGAAGCTTATCCGGATTACGGTGGATAATGCTGCCAAGCATGGCATTCCGGTCTCTCTATGCGGTGAAATGGCCTCGCAGCCGGAGTATGTGCCTCTGCTCATCGGGATGGGGATCAAGGAGCTATCGGTAAACAGCTCATCACATTATGGAGTCAAAAGTGTGGTGCAAAACTGTGACGCCAAGCTTAATACCATTATGAAGAACTTCGATTTTTCCACCTCCCTGCTACAAGTGGATGAATTGGTATATCGTACCCTGAAACCCTATTACAGCTCCCCAGGGAGGTACTGATGCTGATCTATGAACACAGGAACCTGCTGGCAAACAGGTATATCCCCACTGCCATTGATCCTCTGAGAATCCAGGACTTTAGCCAGAAATGCTACGAAGCAGATCAGGATATCAAGAGTGACCGGGCATCGGACATCCTGGGCTTTTACAGCTTACCCGAATATGACACTTCCCGGATCAAGGACTTCGTTTCCTCCCTGGATCCCCGTTTCGACACCATGGTCGTCCTGGGTATTGGCGGTAGCGCGCTGGGCAACAAAGCCCTCTACAACGCGCTCAAAACCGAAAGGAACCTACAGCGAAAGCTATTTGTCTTTGATAACGTGGATCCCGTCTATCTATACGAAATCCTTTCCGGGATCGATCTCGAACGCACGCTGTTCAACGTGATCACCAAGAGCGGCACCACCGCTGAGACCATGGCGGGATACATGATCCTGCTCGATCTGATCAAGACCAGGTTTCCCCATGACTATCGCAAGCGCGTGATCATTACCACGGACAAGGAAAAGGGCTTTCTGAGACAGATCATAAATCAGGAAGGCTACGCTTCCTTTGTGGTTCCGGACAATGTTGGCGGTCGCTTCTCCGTGCTTACAGATGTCGGTTTGCTATCCTCGGCCTTTGCCGGCATCGATATCGACAAGCTGCTCCAGGGTGCTTCCACGATGCGGAACCGCTGCGAAAATCCTGACATCATGGCAAACCCTGCCTATCTGAACGGTCTCCTGCATTTCCTGTATATGCGTGAAGGAAAGAACATCAGCGTCATGATGCCGTACAGCAATTCTTTGTATGACTTTGCCGATTGGTATCGCCAGCTCTGGGCAGAAAGCCTGGGTAAACGTTACGACCGCAAAGGCCGCGAAGTCTATGTGGGGCAAACTCCGGTGAAGGCTTTGGGTACCACCGATCAACATTCCCAGGTGCAGCTATACACCGAAGGTCCATCCGACAAGGTGTTCACCTTCCTTTCTGTGGATAAATTCCAGCATGATTATGTGATCCCCAATCTGCATCCTGACCGTCCGGAGGTTAGCTACCTGGGTGGTAAGAAACTCTCGGAACTGCTGAATGCGGAACGCTTTGCCACCGAAATAGCCCTTACCAAAGCGGGGCGCCCGAATTGTAACCTCATCTTTAGCGAGATTGACGAGCTTACTCTTGGTGAAGCCATCATGATGTACGAGATTCAGACAGTGTTTACCGGTAAATTGCTCAATATCAATCCCCTCGATCAACCTGGCGTGGAAGCCGGGAAAATAGCTACTTACGCTCTGATGGGGAAAGCCGGATTTGACCAGGAGCGGGATGAGATCAAGGAGTACAAGTCCTGATAACTGTTTGAGGCGGAGATGATATGAAACGCTGGTTGTTGCCCTTCCTGATATTGGGCTTTCTTGTGTCCGGTGCCAGTACTGCGCAACCAACGGATGATCATCTCTTTACGGGGAGTGCTTCTCTGCACAAAATCAGAGAAGCGGTAAATGCATGTAACACTCTGGACGAACACCGTTTTTGGCAGTCTCAATGGGAAGCTCTGGACCCCGCTGCCATGCAGTGTTATTACGATAGCCTGGCCGCGAGGGAGCCTGAAAATGCAGAGTATGAGTATCTGCGCCTGCGTTATCAGCCAATCGAACTGCAATTGCCACAAGCCCGTGCTCTGACCGCTAATCATCCGGATTTCTATTGGGGATTCAAGCTGTATGCTCTGGCTTTGTGTGAAACAATCCTCAGCTCATATCCGATCCCTAATGCCCCGTCCGATATCAGCATCTTGCACAGCGCCATCCAAAAGTTTAGTGAGAAGCAGGAGTTTTATCTCGCGTTGATGCTACTGCACTACAGCAGAGAGGAGTACGTAGCTGCTGCCACCTGGTTGAAACAGCTTTCCGATCCCACTCTGCTAGCCGCGAATTGGCAGATCATTGATGCGCTGGCCCTGGAGCTTGGCGACCAGGAGTTATACAGCCAAAAGTTGCCTGCTTTAATCAGCGTTTATATCCAGAGCGGAATCATCAATCAGGCAGATAGCCTCGCTGTATATAGCGATCAGGTGTCCGAGTTTGGCGATCGCCTGCATGGCAAGTCCGGAGCGCGATAATGAGTGATAGATACGACAATTGCTTTGTCTGCGGAACTGCCAATCCCATTGGCCTCCGGTTGGAATTCAGTTTTACCGGGGATGGGGCATCCCATGCTGAGCTAAACTTGCCAGATCATTTTGAAGGTTACCCCAATGTGATTCATGGCGGCATCGTATCCACCTTGCTGGACGAAGTGATGGCCAAAGCCGTGCTTCATAGCGGCAAGGTCGCCTTTACTGCCAGATTGCAGGTGAGCTTTCGCCGTCCGGTTCCTGCCAATACCACGCTGCATTTGGATGGCAGGATCGTAAGCAGCAAAACCCGCACCATCATCACCGCTGCCCGTCTCTACGACGCAAGTGGCGATTATGCTGAAGCGGAAGGCGTCTTCATCGTTCCCAAATCATGAAATCACCGCTGCACAACATCTTTAGCCCCGGTGAACAGCGCATCTTGCTCTTCCTGATCTTTTCCCTGTTTACCGGTATCGGATTGCAGCTATCGGGCAAAGATCAACTCGCTCAGGTGAGCCCGGCTGACAGTCTCACTCAGGCTCTGGAAGTGGATTATCAGCTAAGGATCGACATTCGCACGGCATCAGAGGAAGAATTGATGGCACTAAAGGGTATCGGTCCCAAACGTGCGAAGGATATTATCGCTTTCCGGGATATGCACCCCTTTCAAAACGTAAATGATCTGCTGCAGGTATCCGGAATCGGTCCCAAGACTTATCAAAAGCTCCTACCCGATCTGCTGGTGTTTGGTGATTCTTTGGTCCAGGAAACCAAGCCCAGAAGCGCCTCTAGCAGTGCCAAACCAACCACTGGGACTGTAAACATAAACACTGCAAGCCTCGATGAACTCTGCGCCTTGGATGGCATTGGCCCCAAGAAAGCCCGCGCGATCATCGATTATCGGGAAGCCAATGGGCACTTTGCCAGCCCGGATGATCTCTGCCAGGTAAAGGGAATCGGGAAGATCACTCTGGAAAAGAACCGCGCCAGGATTGCGCTATGAACAGCCGCATCAGGCGTCCCATCCTGCTGAGGCTCACGCTGAGCATTCTCCTGCCCCTGTGTTTCATCTACATACTGGTCTTGCTGGCAAATTACCGGCAGAACCGAGCCAGTGCCGAAGATGCAGCCAGCGCCTATTTACAGGAGCTTTGTGCTCATCACGCCTCCAATCTGGATGCCAATCTGCGGCAAGTGGAACAGCAATGCGCCACTCTGGCAACCACACTGGGGATCAATCCCAGCCTCAGGGATGCTGATCTGAAAGTCCTGTTGAGGGCAGCCCTCGCGCAAAATCCTTTTCTCAGCGGCATCACCATTGCCTTCCAGCCTTACGCCCACAAACGCGAGACCGAACTCTACGCCCCCTATCTGTATCGCGAAGAAGGGAAAGTAAAAGCCAAAGAACTCAATCAGGACTATAACTATACCGTAAGTGACTGGTATCTACCGCTGTTGAAGGATCCCCGGCCATATTGGACCGAACCCTACCATGGTGAATCAAGCGGAGTGCTGAATGCCTCGTATCTGTATCCCATCAGCCCCGAGGGGCGGTTTATCGCCGTCGCGGGAGCGGATCTCAGCCTGCCCAAGCTGACTGGTGAACTGGCAAATCTGGAACTGGACGATGCCATTGTCCTTTTGCTCAGTAAAGAAGGCAACATTCTTTCTCATCCCAATCAGGATTGGATCATGCGCCAAAACCTGCAAAGCCTGGCATCTGGTTTGGCTCCGGAATATCGCGCGCTGCAGAATGCCCTGCCCAATGCAGATCAGGGTCTGCTGCGCTCGAGCAAGGATAACCAGGGAAATGCCCACTGGATCGCTTTTCAGCGCGTGCCTGCCACGGCTTGGACCTTTGCCGTGGTAAAATCTGAAGCCTCAGTTACCAAGGAACTCAGGCGCAATCTGAAGTATCAGCTCTCCATCATGCTGATCGGCCTGATCCTGATCATCCTGCTGATCCTCAGTGTATCCATCTCGATCGTCAGACCCATCAAAGCCTTGCAGGTGCGCGCCCGGAAACTTGCAGAGGGTGATCTGGATAGCAGCATCATCGTACCCAAAACCAGGGACGAAGTACAGGAGCTGGCGGAACTCTTCAATAGCATGACCACAGAGCTCACGCTGCAGATAGCCCGGCAGGAAGAACTCAGCGCTGCCAAGGCCAGAGTGGAAAGCGAATTGTCCATCGCTCACGACATTCAGCAATCCCTTTTACCGCATGTGTTCCCGCCCTTCCCAAATCGCCCTGAATTTGCTCTGTATGCCCAGATGATCCCCGCACGTGACGTTGCTGGGGATTTCTTTGATTTCTTCTTTTGTAACCAGCAAGAATTGGTGCTGATTATCGCTGATGTATCGGGCAAGGGCATTCCTGCAGCCCTCTACATGGCGGTTACCCGCACCTTGCTCAAGACCGCAGCAGAGAACGCGGATGGTCCATCGGAAGCGCTGAATCATGTGAACCGGGTATTGGCAGAAGGCAATGATAGCTGTATGTTTACCACTCTATTTATCGCTTTTTACCATCTGTCCACAGGATGCTTGCGTTATGCCAATGCCGGCCATTTACCGCCGCTGCTCTTTTGCCGGGATGGGCAGGCTATGAGTCTGCCTTCCTTGGGGGATCCGGCTCTTGGCATTGTGGAAAACTACACTTTCCGTGAAGCATCGCATGAGCTCAAGATCGGCGATCGCTTGATCTTTTTCACCGATGGCGTTACCGAGGCACAGGATGCATCGGGCAATTTCTTTGGCACTCAGCGCCTTGGCGATATCCTGCAAGGCAGTCTGGAGGATAGCATCGAAAACGTGCAAAACCGCATCAAAGAAGAACTCTTCGCCTTTCAAAATGGTGAATTGGCGGATGACATCACCATGCTGTTCTTCAGCCGGAGGTCATGATGGAAGCTTCACTCACTCTGGAAGCGCGTCTGCAGGAGCTTGATCGTCTCCTGGCCTTTGTGGATCAGATCGCGCAGAGCATCATCTCGTCTTTTGTGCTGCAGCTCGTCTGCGAGGAAGTATTTACCAATATCATCCGGCATGCCGGCCTATCTCCAGAGCAGCAGATCATTTTCTCCTACCGCTCCTCCCCGGAATCGCTGTTCCTTTCCTTTCAGGATTGGGGGCGTCCCTACGATCCGGAAGCCATATCGCCCTCAGAGGCTCAGCAGGAGCTGGAACAAAATGGCATCGGTGGTCAGGGCTGGAGGCTGATTCGTCACTATGTGGATCAGCTCAATTATAACCGTAAGGATGAGAGCAATATCCTTAGTTTAACCATTCATTTACCAAGGAGTTAATATGAAATACGAACTGCTTAGCAAAGCCGGAGCCCAGATTCTGGGACTAAAGGGCAGATTGGATGCCATCAGCGGGCCGGAACTGGAAGAACAGCTTGATCTTCAAGCTGTACAAACTAAATTGATCATCGATTTCACTGATCTTGCCTACATCAGCAGCGCGGGTCTCAGAGTTATCCTAAAGATAGCCAAAACTCTGCAAACACAGGGGAAAAGCCTGATACTTTGCGGGATGCAGGGCTTCATCAGAGAGATCTTCGACATCTCAGGTTTCAGCGGAATCCTGAATATCGTAGCCTCGTGCGATGATGCGCTGAGCTAGGGGAGGAACGATGCTGAATTGCGCGGAAGAACTCATCCTGCTGGCGATTGACGATGAAAGCGGAGCCTTTCACCGCATGATCGATGTGAATTTCAATCTTTCACTCGTAGGTGCTTTGATCATGGATCTGGCACTCAGAAACCGTATCGACAGTGATCTGGAGCATATCTATGTGATCTCCCGGGAACCCACCAATGATCCCATTTTGGATCAAGTGCTGGAAATGATCGGAGCTCCGGAAGCCGCTGGCAGCTCTGCCGTACTCCTGCGGCAACTCTATCAATCGCTGGAAAACCTGCGGGATAGATTACTAAAACGGCTGGAACTGAAGGGCATCATCCGGTTCACTGAAAATCGGGTACTCTGGCTGTTCAAACAACGCCGCTACCCAGTGATCGATCAAAAGGAAGAAAAGGAAGTACTTACCCGCATCCGGGAAACAGTACTGACCGATGTTATTCCGGAACCACGCGATCTTGCCTTGATCTCGCTAATCAATTCCTGTGACCTGATGGATAAAATATTCAGTTCCAGCGAATTGCGGGAGCATGACACACGCATCCAACTCCTCAGCAAGATGGATCTCATTGGCCACAGTACAAACAAGATCATTGAAGACGTGCAAAAGATGATCGCTTCAGCTTTTGGAGTATAGCCAGCCCTCACGTGTTATCTACAGAACAAGTGGTGAGACCCAGATAAATCTGGAAAGACCAGCCGGCCTCAATCCGGCGTTCCCAACTAGCAGGTTGATAAAGCCTGCGCATGTCAAACACATCCCAAACACATCCCAAGCCTCGCTCAGGATGTGCTTGGGATGTCCTTTGGTTGCATAGACTATGTCAGAGAGGGCGAAGAAGTTGGCGGCCTGATCTCATGTGCTGAAAGTGTTCCCTGTATGTAACATACATGCCAACATGATGCTACATATAGAGGTTATAACCGTGCGAACTTCAATACAATATCGCTTTCTGCATTCTGTATGCTTGGGGATTGCCTACCGGGGCTATGCAGGATCCACTTTGAAGTGATATAATTCATCCACAGCTCACTTCCCTGCTTGTATGGGGCTGTTGCCCTCTCCCACAATACTATATCCAAAAACAAAGCCATGGTGGAGTCAACCATGGCTTTGGGTTTTGTGTGTTGCTGAGGAGGGATTATTATCTGTGCTTATGCATTTTTTCACCGTCGCAATTGCCGCAATCATCCTGAGAGGACATCCATCCGCCCATACCATGACCGCCCCTTTGACCGCGGGCGCTATGGAACTGTCCTTTTGAGCCCATCATGCCACCCATTTTTGCCATGTGCTTCTTCATGATTTCCTTTTGCTCGGGGCTGAGTTCTTTCATATGAGATGCCCACAAATCCACGCGGGCGTTCTTCATTTGCAGTTGTTTGGTGGTAATCTGTTGGTTTAGCTCTTTCACGCGTTTCACGTTTTCGGCCTTCATGGCATCAGCAACGTCCAGGCGCAGGTTTTTGATCTCTGCTTCCAGAGTGTTCTGTTGCTTTTCAAATGTCGATCTGGCGGTTTCAAATTTTTGTTTTTGGGCATCGGTCAGCTTCAGCTCTTCCATGCAGGCTGCCATTTCGTGCATTCCTTTCATTTCGCCTTTCTCAGGCATAGCGCGATGCTGATGTGCGCCCATCTGGGCAGGCAAGGCCACGATGAGCAGTGCCAGAGCCAGGCTAGTCATTATTATTCTTTTCATGTCTATTTCTCCTATGATGTATGTGATTGTGGCGTTGATTCAAAAACTCAATACGCTTGCCGAAATACTCATCGGCTTCGGTTGCGCTCATTTGCTTACGAAGGTTTAAAAGGCTGGTTCCCAACCGCCGTTCCAGGGCAGTTTGGGCTACTAAACTTGAGTCTATGATGGCCATTATATTCTCTTCATTCACCGTGTCTTTGCGCAATTCCTGGAGCAAGGCCATGGTGGTGCGGTGAAATTCCCGCCGAGCTGCAGTGATCTGAGGATCACGTTCTGAGCGCTCTATGTGTTCGGGCAAGCGGGGATAGCGTATTCTCAGCTCTCGGGTGTCGGGGCGATGTGGACGGGCGAGGCGTAACCAAAAGAGGCTGCCCAGTACTGCCAGATTGAAGGAGAGCGAGATAAACAGCAGGATAATCAGGCTTTTCTTACTCATCGTAGGCTCCCGCCATCAGGCTGTTATCTCCAAAGAGGGTATCTTCAGGTTCTTCATTTAGCATGGATTGCACGTAGGACTCGGCATTATCATATTGGCTGATACCGATAAAGGTCCCGGCTCCGAGGCTAAACACGATGCCCAGGGCGGCGGCAGCCATGGAAAGGCGAAATCTTCTCACTTCCGCCTTACGATTCCTGCGGGGCAGCGCATTCATCGTCATGTGATGAAGCTGGGGTGGCATTTCAGGATCGGGAAGTCCGCGCAGAGTGTTCACGATACTGAGGTAATCTTCTTGCAGTTTATGGCAGGAGACACAGCGATCAAGATGCACTTGTAGCTTGGCTTCATGGCTGGGTTTGAGCTCGCCGTCGAGCTTGAGGCTGATGAATCGTTCAGCTGTTCTGCATCTCATCTGTCTTCTCCTTAAATTTCGTAAAGCATACATCGCTTCCTCTCATGTTACCCCCTTATCCTTTCTTTCCTGCAGGATTTTTTTCCGCAGCACCCGTTTCGCTCTCACTAACAGCGATTCCACCGCTTTCACGCTAATTCCCAGGTGTTCGGAGATCTCTTTGTAGGACATCTTTTCATAGTATTGCAGATTGATCACAGCTGCCAGACGCGGCGGCAAGCTTTGCAAACAAAAGAGCAAATCGCTGTAATCAGGCTCTTCCGGAGGTTTCGGCTGTGGCAGATTCTTAAACTTCTCAGAATCTACGGTTACGTAGCGGCTCCTCTGCTTCAGGAAGGTCATCGCCTTATTATGGGCGATGCGATATACATAGGAAAGCGCAGTGGCCTCCTCAATCCGCTCAAAATGCTCATAAACCGAGACAAACACCATCTGCACGAGATCCATGGCATCATGCTCGTTGCCCGTAAGGCCTATCAGATAGCGGTAGATACGCTGCTGATTCTGGCTCAGGAAATCTTCAAAAAGCTCTTTCTTCATCTATAAATACCTCTTACATACTAAGGCAAAATCTTGGTCGCTGCAAGTAGGAATAGGCCAATTCCCCGCAATCTGCTAATCCATTTCTGGTTCCCTTTGCTGTTACCACTCTCTTGCCACCCTCTCACGTGGGACGTAAGAGGAATCCAACAGGGTGGCAAGTGGCCAGAAAGCCAGCGAAGCCCTCCCCGGATGGCGGGTAAGATCAATAAGAAGCATTTGCAACTCCGAATGAGACGGAGCAAAAAGAAGCTTGACTTTAGTTCCGCGCGGAAAAAACATGCTGCCATGAAGGGAAAGATAAACGGCAGTGTCCGCTACCTGGCGCGGAAATATCTGGCAGGAAGAAGCCGGCTCGGAATCGGCTCAGGGCACCTTTTTACCCTATTGGGCATCACTCTCGGCGTAATGGCGCTGATCACTGTGTCTTCCGTGATGAATGGCTTTCGTGAAGATATCAGCGGACGCATCATCGGCACGCTGTCCGAAATGCGGCTCAGTTCCTCTGATGGCTCCTCTCTGAAAGGTTATGCCAGCATCCTGGCCAGGATCGAAGCACAGGGGTTTCAGGCTGCCCCGGTGGTCCGCAGTGAATTGCTGCTCAGGAGTGGCTCCCGCGCCATGCCGGCCGTGTGTTTTGGCATTGATCCCGCTCTCCAGAAGGAGGTTAGTCCTGTGTTACGAACGGCCTTTGGCGAAGAGGGGGTTATCTCCGGAGCCGTTGATGCCGCCAGTTTTCAGGATTCCGGCATTGCCCTGGGCGCAGGTCTGGCTCAGGAACTGGGGGTTTATCTGGACGACGAGATTCAATTGATATCCCCAAATTTCAATATCCCCACTGCCTTCGGCTTGCTGCCCCGGGTGCACAAACTGCGCGTGGTCGCCATCTTTGCCGCCGGAATGCCGGAATATGATCAGAGCTTCAGCTACATCCCGCTGAAGGTGGCACAGTCCTTCAGCTCTTATGCCGACGAGATTGATTACATTGAGATCAGCAGCGGGGATCCCAAAAACAGCCGCAGGCACATCAACAGGCTGGCTCCGCTCTTTCCCGATCACCGGTTGGAGGATTGGAGCGCGTTTGATTCCAGTCTGTATTCTGCCATCCGCTTTGAGAAATACCTGATGTTTGTGATTCTGCTCTTCATGTTCGTGATCGCCGGCTTTAACCTGACGGGTTCGCTGCTGAAGATAATCACCCAAAAGAAGCGGGAATTGGGCCTGCTAAAAGCCCTGGGCTACAGTGATCGAGATCTGAGGAAACTCTTTTTGTACCAGGGATTTATGCTCTGTAGCATTGGGATTGTGGCCGGGTTGATTCTTTCCGGTATCGTGCTGATCATCCAGGATCGTACCGGGCTTGTAAGGATGGGCGGGGCGATCGTGCTCCCAGTCAAGATGCAGCTGGCAGATTACTTTCTGGTGATATTTGTGTCCTACTTACTCACCTATCTCAGCGTGCAGCTTCCCTTGCGTAAACTAAGGGATATCAACGCCGTGGAATTGATCCGCAGAAACGTCTAAAAATCAACACTATAGAGAGGTTAACATGAAACGACAAGAAGCATTCCGCATCGCCATCGAGGCCGAGATCCGGTCGCAAAACCTGTATAAAGCCCTCGCGCGCAGCTTTAGAAATCCTGAATCCGCCCAGGTGTTTAATCAATTGGTACAGTATGAAGAAAACCACGAAGCCAAGATGCGCGAGATCTTTGCTGAGGAATTTCCCGGCAGCAAGTTGCATCTGATGGACAATCTGGATATGGAGATGCAGGGAGTGAAACTGGAAGATCCCAGAGCAGTGCTGGAATTTGCCATCTCCCGGGAAGAACTGGCCCAAAACATCTATCTGAAGCTGGCGGAACAGACTCCCGACGGCTCCACCAAAGCACTGCTCAAAAACTTCGCCGAGGAAGAAACCAACCACAAGGAAGTGCTCTTTACCGAGTTGGAACGCATCCAGGGCCTCGTGCAGTGGTACGATCCCTCCGAATTGGACGGTTTCATGGAAGGCTGAGCTTTGCGCAAAGATCAAAGCGATATTTTCGAGCACAGCGAGCAGGAAGGGCGGGCCATACCCCTGGCGGAAAAGCTGCGCCCAACCAGCCTCGAGAGCTTGCGCGGACAGCATAAACTGGTGGCGGGAGATTCGCTGCTGGCGCAGATGATCCGCAGCGGGAGTTATCACAGCTTTATCCTCTGGGGTCCTCCCGGAACGGGTAAGACCACCATCGCCCGAATCATCGAAGGTGCCGCTCATCATCGCTTTGTGCATTTCAGTGCGGTGCTTTCCGGCATCAACGACGTCAAGGGCGTGATGAAGGATGCCGATTGGGCACATCGCCACAAGGGTGAGCGCACCATCCTCTTCATCGATGAGATCCATCGCTTCAATAAATCGCAACAGGATGCCTTTTTACCCTATGTGGAAAGTGGCGCCATCATCCTGATCGGTGCAACTACTGAGAATCCCTCTTTCGAAGTGATCCCGGCGCTGCTATCCCGCTGTCATGTATTTGTGCTGGAAGCGCTTACGGCGGAGGATATCGCCGACATCCTCCGTACTGGATTTGGAGAAATGGGTCTGGAATGCGATGATGACGTGATCCAGTGGATGGCATCCAACAGCGGGGGAGATGCCCGCCGCGCGCTGAACGAACTGGAACTGATCGCTTCCTATCTGAAGGAGAACCCGCATCCCGAGATCAAGGATTTGGCGTCTGTGCTGGCCAAGAAGACCATGTTTTACGACAAAAACCGCGAGGAGCATTACAACCTGATCTCAGCGCTGCATAAGTCTCTGCGGGGCAGCGATCCCCAAGCTGCATTGTATTGGCTGGCTCGCATGCTGGAAGCGGGGGAGGACGCGCGCTACATCGTGCGCAGACTTATCCGCTTCGCCTCTGAGGATGTAGGCCTGGCGGATCCCAATGCCCTGGTGCAAGCCATTGCCGCCAAAGATGCCCTGCTCTTCATCGGGATGCCGGAAGCAAACGCAGCGCTCTCACAATTGGTGATCTATCTCGCCACAGCCCCTAAAAGCAATAGTGCAGACGCAGCCTACTTTGCCGCTGCCGCCGATGCCCGCAAAACCAGCCACTATGGCGTTCCCCTGCATATCCGAAACGCCCCCACCAAGCTGATGAAAGACCTGGATTATGGCAAGGATTACAAGTACGATCACGACTACGAAAACCACTACCAATACCAGAAATACTTCCCCGATCAAATGCCGGAAAAGGATTACTACAGCCCCGGCCCCTTCGGCTTTGAAAAGGATATCGCCAAGCGCATCGAGTGGTGGAAGAAGCTGCGAGGACCCGGTAAAGAGTGAGTCCATCGTTTATGGACATAGTCTGGGGATAGGATTGCAGACGTCTCGTCTGCATAAGCAGCGAAGCTGCTTACATTTACTGAACTGAAGTTCCTTCGACACGACCGGGGTACCCAAAGCAGAGCACTGCGAGGGTTTGGGGTGGGGAGACGTGTCGAATCCTATGGCTTCCCTAAAGCCTTCTATCGCAGCAACAGCGTTTTGGTACTTACGCTACTTTCACCATCGCTCAAACGGATGAAATAGATCCCCTGTCCCAATTGCCTTCCCTCAAAATCCCGTCCATTCCAATCAAAGCGATTGTCATTGGCGGTCAGGCTTTCGCTATAGACCCTGGCGCCACGGATATTATAAACATCCACGGCAATGGCTTTGGCATCTTTACGGTCCACGATCACCTGTACGTTTTCCCGGAAAGGATTGGGGTACACGTTATCGATTCTCAGGCTGGGACCGCTGTTCTGAACCCAATCTTCGTTACTTACGGGACCCCAAATGCGTTCTACGTATTCCGGATGATCCACGTAGGGATTGCGATTGGTTTGAAACTCGTACACTCCCTGATTGCGGGCGATCTCCGCGTTATCGGGCGGATCGGCCTGATGCCAGGTGCGCAAGATGGGAATCATATTCACACCGCCCTGAGTAAGGCCGTCATTGTAGCGGGTGTAGAAATACAGCAAAGCTCTGGCTACGTTGCCTTTGGATTGATTGGCGGGCTCAAAAACGGTTTTGCCCCAGTTATCGTTTCCACGATAGCTCTGCCAGGGAGTATTGTCGTAATAAACCGTAGAGGCAGGGATGCTTGCCACTGTGTTGAAGGGCAGATTGCCACGGGAGGAGTTTACCTGCATAGTGGTAATAAAGAGGTGATGCAGATCTGCCTTTTTTCGGCTGCTTTCGCTGCTGGAAAACCAGCTTTGGGCGTAGGTGTGTTCTGTATTGGGGTTCGATTGCCCGTTGTAGCTGGAATTGATCGTATAAACCTGCCCGGTGTAAATGCATTTCACCGTGCCATTTACATTATCCAGTTCCTGGAAGAGGTAGTCCTTGGAGCCGTCGTAGCTGGAATTGGTGTTGGTGTCGATCAGGTTGCGTAAAGCGAGCAGCAAGGCCTGTTGATTCAGATTGCCAATGCTGTCATAATAGTCTGCGCTCAGGCTCCAGAGCAGGAGACTAAGCATGATGATCAGATATATCTTTTTCATGATTTGTCCTTTGTTGTCAGGTGTATAATGCCTCTTTGGGGGCGGGGAAAAACAGATCTCTTTCGATCTTCTCGATCAGGATGTGCAGGATTGCCATGTGCACTTCCTGGATGCGGTCGCTGGTTTCGCCGGGAATGACCAATTCCAGGTCGCAGAGTCCCTTTAGTTTGCCGCCATCTTTACCCAGCAGGGCGACGGTCTTTAACCCCATGGATATGGCACGATCCAGGGCTCTCAGGATATTCTCAGAATTGCCGCTGGTGGAGATGCCGATGGCGACATCGTTGGGCTTGCCGTAGGCTTGTACACCCCGGGCAAAGATCTCATCGAAACCGTAATCGTTGCCCACACAGGTGATGTGCGAAGGATCGCTGATGGCGATTGCGGGAAGGGGAGGACGGTCCTGGCGAAACCTGCCCGTCAATTCTTCCGCGAAGTGCATCGCATCACACATGCTGCCACCATTGCCAAATATGATTACCTGCCCGTGGTTGCGATAACACTCAGCAATCAGCGCGGCGATATCTTCCATGGTCTGGATGTGATCGTCGCTGGTTACAAAGCTTTGCAGGGTTCTCAGGGCAGTATTCAGAGCGTCACGGATGGTATCTGGCATGGCTAGAGATTTTCCTTTACTTTTACCTTGGTCTTTAGCTCGGCTTCTTCGATGTCCTCAATCTCTTTGAGGGTCGTATTGATCAATCTCACTCTTTCCTTGTAGGGCAGAAATGCGCTTTTAAAGCCGTTCAGGATCACGTTTTTCACCGTGGCATAATCCAGGCCCAGCTTGTCGATGGCGAGCATGTATTCATCGGTCACGGTGGTGTCGCTGATGGTTCGATTATCGGTATTGATCGTTACCCGGAGGCCGTAATCAATATAAAAATCAATGGGATGGCTCTTGATGTTCTTCACCGCTTTGGTGTGCAAATTGCTCTTGATGCAGATCTCCAGAGGGATGCGATGGTCATTCACGTAGTTTAGCAGATCCCCGTCTTCCACCAGCCGGGTGCCATGGCCAATGCGGTGAGTACCGCAGTAATGCAGGGCTTGATGGATGGATTCCGGACCGTAAGCTTCTCCGGCATGAATGGTGATATTGAGGTTGTTCCGCAGCGCCAGATCGAAGGCGTCTTTATGGTCTTTGGCAGGATGATTGTACTCACCACCAGCCAGATCAAAAGCGATAACACCCTTATTCTTGAAGGCGATAGCCAGCTCAGCCAGCTTCAGGGATGTGGTGGGATCCATATTCCGAATACCGCAGATGATGACTCCGGTCTGAATTCCAAAATCGCGTTCGCCTTTCTTCAGCCCATCGATCACAGCTTGCGAGATATCCGTAAGCTTCAGTCCGCCATGTGTATGCAGGATGGGGGAATAGCGTACTTCCATGTAGCGCACGTTTTCACGCGCTGCATCTTCAGCCAGTTCATAGGCCGCCCGACGCAGGCCTTCCTTATTTTGTAAAACAAGATTTACAATGTCGAAGCCCCGCAGATAATCGTCCAGACTAACGGTGTGATCGCCGCATACTATCAGTTTACGCAGTTCTTCCACGTCTGTGGTGGGAAGTTTGATCCCGCCTTCATGTGCCAGATCAATGATCGTCTGCAGACGCACGCTGCCGTCGAGGTGCACGTGCAGATCGGTCTTGGGCAGCTTTTCAATGAGCTCTCTGGTCATTTTAATCTTCATAGTTCTTTCCTTCTTTCATAGCGGACAAGATATTGTGTGTAGGGCTGCTGTCAAATGATTTCTTGTGAGGCCCGATCCAGCCTGAGTCTGATCCCCCTGAGCAATTCTCCTTGCTTCTTTTGGTTGCTACGCATGATGGCAGCCGCTCAGGGAATGGTCATGCACTTTCATGATCGGTACCAGACCGGTTCACAAGAGCCAAACGAAGTTCAAGAAGGCAAGAAAGGCGCGGAGCTTGACAAAATGTTGCCGTTGTATTATCTTGTACAATAACTAAGTTCAGGATAGGTAAGAATATGGCGCTGCTACTCAAGACCACTCGCTTTGTCGAATCCCAGATAGACACTTTTTTGGATATCGTAAGTGATTCTGCCACTACGTTTCAACTGGCAGTGGAGGACTATCTGAAGGGGCGCATCGATCAGTTTGACGCCCGCCTGGCTCAGATAAGGGAGTTTGAACATCGTGCGGATGACCTGCG
>JAEWNJ010000040.1 GCA_023392795.1 Candidatus Cloacimonadota bacterium | reverse complement strand
CTGCCACGCCCCTCATACACCGGTCGTACACCGGTCATACAAACCTATGACCGGTGTTCGACCGGCTCATGAAATGCGTAGCTATCACAAGAGGGCACGCTGGAGCAGAAAGCCATGCTGAGCTCGTACTTGACAAAAAGCAGCCTTTTCATAGCTTGACCCAAAAAGGCAGTAGATTTTTGGTTTTTCCCCCGATGAATTAATGAACTTGAGGATACAAATGCAAGAAATCATCATTGACGGCAACAGCTTGAGCCCGGAAGCGGTAGAACTGGTTGCCCGTAAGCATGCCCCCATCCGTTTGGCAGACAGCAGCATAGCGCTGGTGAAGAAGTGCCGCGACTATGTGGATAAAGTGATTGCCAACAAAGAAATCGTGTATGGACTCACCACCGGCTTCGGCAAGTTCAGCACTGTCACCATCCCGGAAGAGAACATCGCAGAGCTGCAGCTCAATCTGATCCGCAGCCATGCCGTAAGTGTCGGCGAAGCCTACGACGAAGCCACCACGCGTGCCATCATGTTGCTGCGTATCGCGGTGTTGGCCAAAGGCCATTCCGGGATCCGCATCGAGACTTTGCAGAGCTTGGTAAAGATGCTCAATTGCGGCGTGCACCCGATCATCCCCAAACGCGGATCGGTGGGTGCCAGCGGCGATCTTTCCCCGCTTTCGCATCTCGCTTTAGTGTTACTGGGCGAGGGTGAAGCGCTGTATCAGGGAAAAAAGATGAGCGGCGGGGAAGCCATGCAAAAAGCCGGCATCACTCCCGTCAAGCTTGCTGCCAAGGAAGGTCTGGCGTTGAATAACGGTACCCAGGTGATGGCAGCTATCGGAGTTTTAGCGGTACTGGATGCCGAAAGGCTTTGCCAACAGGCAGATATCACCGCTGCTATGGCGATTGACGCCCTCAAAGGGACACCGCGCGCCTTTGATCCGCTGGTGCATCAGTTGCGTCCCCATCGCGGGCAAATCACTTCCGCGGAAAACATCAGGAACCTATTGGCAAACAGCCCCTTAAGAGAGTCTCACGTAAACTGCGGCAATGTGCAGGACGCCTATTCCCTGCGTTGCACCCCGCAAGTTCATGGCGCGGCACGTGATGCCATCCGCTATGTCCGCTCGGTGCTGGAAGTGGAGATCAATAGCGCCACCGATAATCCTTTGATCTTTCCCGATGAGGGTAAAGTGATCTCCGGCGGGAACTTTCACGGTGAACCCCTCGCCATCGCGCTGGACACCTTGGGCATTGCCATCAGTGAAGTGGCAAACATCAGCGAAAGACGAATAGAGCAAATGCTCAATCCCGCTCTCTCCAGAGGTTTATCACCTTTCCTGGCCAAGCGCCCCGGCCTCGATTCGGGCTTTATGATCATGCAATTGACCGCCGCATCCTTGATAAGTGAAAACAAGGTTTTGGCGCATCCTGCCTCAGTGGACAGCATTCCGACCTCAGCAAACCAGGAAGATCACGTGTCCATGGGCTCCGTGTCCGCGATCAAATTGCAGCAGATTGTAGAAAATGTGAATCAGGTGATCGCCATCGAATGGATCATAGCAGCCTCTGCTCTGGATCAACGCGGCATTGCCTCATCGCCTGCTTTGGAGAGCGCTAAAGCCTCTCTGCGCAAGGAAGTGCCCGTGCTGGCTGAAGATCGCGTAATGTATTCCGATCTGGCAGCAGCGGCCAAAATGACGAAAAACGCCGACATTCTGAGCGCGGTGGAAGCTGGCGGGCTAAAAATCAATTGACAGATTTACGGCTATCACAGGCTTATTGCGCATGAGAAAAATCCTCGGCCTTACCCTTGTGCTACTGATCCTGGCAGCTTGCGGGATCGACAACACCATGTACAATGCGCAGCAGTACTTTAAAACCGCGCAGGGACGAGCCCTGAACGCCAACGGGCGGCCCACGCCTCAGGCCGTGGATGAATATACCAAAACCATAAAGAAATGCGGTGTGATCCTCTCCGGGAACAAGAAGAGCCGTCGCGCGGACGACGCCTTGTACCTGATGGCGCGAGCCTTGTATTACAAGGGCAATTCCGCTTTTCAGGCCAAGGACGCATTCCAAAGCCTGATTCAGGGTTATCCTAACAGCAAATACGTGCCGGAAGCCAATATTTACATGGCAAGAGTGCTGCGGGAGATCAATCAGGTAAAGGAATCGGAAGCGCTGCTGGAGCGCTTTGTCCGCGATCCCAAGTATCTCAAATACCATCCCCGCGCCCTATTGGTGCTGGCAGATTTTGAGATCAAGGACAAGGATTATCATCGCGCGCAGTTTTGGCTGGAACGCATCATAAAGGATTACCGCAAGACCAAGGAGTTCCGCGAAGCATTCTTCCTTTTTGGCAAAAACTATTATATGCAAAAGGATTACGCCCGGTCTCTGGAGCAATTTGAGAAGTTTCAAAAGACCCGGGGCATCGATAAGGAAATGAAGCTGGAAGGGCAGTATTACATTGCCCTGAATCAATATGAGCTTGGACAGTATGACCTCGCCTTGCGCAATGCCCGCAATCTGATCCGCAACGAGATCCGCCCCAACAATCTGGGCTTGGCACGGGTTCTGTATGCTCGCGTGCTATTGGCTCAAGGCAAAAATGAGGATGGGCTGAAAGAGCTGGGAGAGGTTACCAAGGCCTATCCCCGCACCGAACAGGCAGCCGCGGCGTATTATTTTTGGGGACGCCATCTTTACTATCACGATGGTAATATCGACGGCGCCACCCCGCACCTGAATAAAGTACGCACTGAATATAGCAATTCGCCCTATGCCGCTGAAGGCCAGAAATTTGCCACAGCATTGTCCCAGATCAAACCGCCCGCAAATCTGAATAGCAGACAAAACCTGCAGGCATATCTGGATTATCAATATCTGAAAGCCGAGTATTACATCAGCCCGCTGGCTCTGCCGGATAGCGCTCTGGCCACCTATCAGGCGGTGATCGATGAATACCATACTCTGAAGGCGGAATGCGACAGCCTGAATGCGAGAATCAGTACGATCTTCAGCCGGGTGGACAGTCTCAACGCCCTGCCGGAGTTGGTATCACCAGACAGCACAGCAGTTCCCATTGAAGATAGCATAGCGATCAGCCCCATTGAGGGCCAACCGGACAGTCTCAACGCCCTGCCGGAGTTGATATCACCAGATAGCACCGCAGTTCCCATCGAAGATAGCATAGCGATCAGCCCCATTGAGGAGCAACCGGACAGCCTGAATACAGAGCTTTTCCCCGATATTACGGAAGCTGTGGATAGTCTATCCGTAGTAGATACCACGATCGCGGAGCCTGATAGTAACGCAACTCCACCCAGTCAGATTGCCAGGACGCCATCGCAATTGCGCGAGGAAGCCTTACTGGAGATAGACGAGCTGCAAACCAGGGTGGATGCCCTGAACGATATCATCAGCCGCTTTGAGCGGGAGATACTACCCTTTTGCCATTTCTCAAGGTACGGCATCTATCGTAATATGCCCGGACGCGAGGAAACGGCTAACGAAGTACTTACCCTGATGCAAAGGGACTTTTCGCGCAATATGTACACACGCGCTGCAATCGCGGTAAGTAGTGGCACTACCCCCCGCTTGGTGGATCCCGATCTGGAAGCCGCGGAGGAAGCCTTTGATGCCGCTCTGGGGCATTATCCCGAGCATCCCGATTCCCTGGTAAGCGAGATGCTGGACTTCCGGGAGTCCAGGTATCCTGAGCTTCAGCTAAGGGCAAACTACCGTCTGGGCTGGTACTATAGCTTTGAAGCGCCAGATACGACTCTGGCCAAGGACTATCTGCAATCGGTGCTGGATCAAACTGACTCCGGGGATTACGGCGTGGTGGTAAGGCGGTTTTACGATGGTGCCAAGTATTTGCTGCGCGATTCCGGGCTTGTGGATACCCTGA
Source organism: Candidatus Cloacimonadota bacterium (assembly GCA_023392795.1). GTDB lineage: Bacteria > Cloacimonadota > Cloacimonadia > Cloacimonadales > Cloacimonadaceae > UBA5456. The sequence continues at coordinate 7,266 of JAEWNJ010000040.1, read as the reverse complement.
ATGTGGCCGATAGCCTGGCGATGCCGGATTCCATCTTTAGCGACAGTCTGCAGACCTCCATCAGCATCCCCGATTCCCTGGCCCCCGCTCTGCCGGACAGCCTGGGGATCAGTCCTGCTGATTCACTGGGGTTCATCCCTCCTCCTCTCGCCGATTCGCTGTTTGTGCTGCCAGACAGTCTGCAAAACGCAATGTCTGATAGCCTGCAAGTCCTTCCCGATCAGACAGATCAGCCCTTGGAAGAGACCGAAGATGAGCATGAGGACCCTGCGCCAACCCCACCACCTGATATCATCAGCCCCGAAAAGAACGAGGAAGCCGATCCTGAATGAATTCCGGCCTCATCAAAACCCAGCACCTGGCGATGAAGCTGGCGATCTTTATCATTGGTCTGGCCACCGGAGTGGAGGCCAGCTTTAGACAAATAGCCCTGCAGGGCAGTCTGTTTCTCGTATTTATGTTACTGGAGCCTGCTTTATATCTGAAGCTCTTTTTCGGATTGCGCAAGCTGGTATTCTTCCTCTGCACCTATTGGATCTTCGCCACTCTCTTCTCTGTCGATTTCATCAGTTCGCTGCTGTTTAGCGCGCGCTTGATCTATCTGCTGCTGGTGATGGTGCTTGCCTTCGCTTCCGCCGATAAGGATATGATGATCGGCCAGTGCAGCTACTTTCTCCGCTTCCGCCTCTTCAGAGCACTGCTATCCTACATCCTGTCCACCGCTTACTTCCTGAGAGAATACATCCACGCCTATCAAAGCATCCCCAAGGGTGATTCGTTTGGCAACCTGATCGAGAGAGTGATCGCAGCGGGCGCTAAGGTACACGGCGAAGCCTCGAACATCCAAGGCAAAGTGGACGAGGATCTGCGCTCCGGCGATTTGAAGCTGAGATCCGAACCCCGGGCAAATCTATTGGCTGCGGTGTTTCTCTTCGCATTGGTAATGGTAAATAGTCTTTAGGACGGGTGAGATGCGCTATCTGATCAAAATCGCATATGATGGTACCGACTTTATTGGCTGGCAAAAACAAGCCCGGGGACGCAGCATCCAGGTGATCATGGAGAAAGCTCTGGCGCAGTTTACCGGGAAAGATACTCCTCTCGTGGCGGCAGGAAGAACTGATACCGGAGTTCACGCTCTGGCTCAGTATGCACATTTTGACTATGCGGGCAAGATGCAGCCGCAGCAGATCCTTTTGGCCTTCAAAAGATGGCTGCCGGAGGACATCAAAGTATTGGAAATCACTGAAGTGGATGCTGAGCTTTCCGCCCGTTATCAGGCTTATGAACGCGCTTACCGTTACATCCTTACCAAGGATCGCACCCCCTTCAATCGGCACAACGCAGGCTGGATCCCGCATCTGAAAACACGCCTGGCACCGATGCAGGCTGCTGCTCCGCGCTTTTTGGGCAGCCACGATTTCTCCAGCTTCGGCCGACTCAATCCCGAAGTGCCCAATCACGTCTGCGAGCTGAAAGAACTCAGCATCAGCGAAGATGAGCACGATTTTACCTTCGTCTTTCGCGCCGATCGCTTTCTCCACAATATGGTGCGGCGCATTGTAGGCACTCTGGTGAATGTGTCCCATTTCGACTTGCCGCCAGAGACCATCGATCATCTGCTGGAACAGAAGTGCTCGCGGCAAAGGCTGGTATTGACCGCTCCCGCCTGCGGCCTGTTCCTGATCGACGTCAAATATCCGGCAGAACTTCTTGACGGCAGACCTTGCTACAAATTTAATGAACTCTTTGTGAGGTAAACATGAATTACAAGATACCCAGGGGTACTTTTGACATCCTGCCTGCGGATAGCTACAAATGGCAATATGTGCAGCGGGTTTTCCGCGAAGTGGCAGCCGCTTTTGGTTACCGCGAAATCACCACTCCCATCTTTGAGATGGCAGAGCTCTTTGAACGCTCTTCCGGGGAAAGCTCCGACGTGGTGCAAAAAGAGATGTATCGCTTCAATGATCAGCGCGGACGCACCTTTGCCCTACGTCCGGAAGGCACCGCCCCCGTGGTGAGATCATACGTGGAAAACCATCTGGAGATGCAGGGAAGCCGCAGCAAACTGTATTACATCGGCCCCATGTTTCGCTACGACCGCCCTCAAGCCGGCAGATACCGTCAGTTTTACCAATACGGAGTGGAATTCATCGGCAGCAATCATCCCTACTACGACGCAGAAGTAATAGCCCTGGAAATGACCTTCCTCAAGACTCTGGGGATCAAGAATGCCCGTCTGGAGATCAATAGCGTGGGCTGCGGGGATTGTTCCAAGGATTATGACGCTGCCCTGAGAGCCTTCTTTGAACCTCATATAGCGGATTTATGCCCCGATTGTCAAAGGCGTTATGAGCTCAAACCCCGCCGTCTGCTGGATTGTAAGGTTCCATCCTGCAAGGCTCTGCGCGCTGGAGCTCCCTCACAATTCGACTTCCTGGATGCCAAATGTAAGGAACATTTCGATGCCGTCTGCCAATATCTGGACAGCATGGGCATCGCCTATACCATCAATCCAGCCATTGTGCGTGGCCTGGATTACTATACCAATACAGCCTTTGAGCTGATCTGTGACGAACTGGGCGCACAGAATTCCATTGCCGGCGGCGGCAGATACAACGCGCTGATCGAGCAGATCGGGGGCAAGGACACTCCTGCCATCGGATTTGCCGGTGGTTTCGAGCGCCTGCTGTTGGCTCTGGAAAAGGGGAATGTCGTGCTGCCCGAAAGTCAAAACCCCGATATGTACATGGTGCTGATGGGTAAGGAAGCGCAAGATTTTGCCTTGCCACTGATTTCAGCTCTGCGCTCCAAAGGAATCGCCGTGGACTACAATCCCGATAAAGCCTCTTTTAAGGCGCAATTGAAGGCTGCCGACAGCTCCGGAGCGCGTTTTGCAGTGATCGTGGGAGAGGACGAAGCCCGGAACCGCAATATCCTGCTGAAGGATTTGCAGAGCGGCGAGCAGCGCAGCCTCTGTCCTGAGGAGCTATTGAACCAATCTTTTGACCGCCCCTAATCAGCAGGATCGATGCTTTATCAAAAGATAGCCGCTCAGTTGGAGCAATCCGCCTTTTTCCGGGATTTGATCCCCATCAATCCAGGCACGCAGATCTATCACCTCAGCCAGAGCGCCCGCGCCCTGGTGGCAGCCCATCTCTGGGCTAAAAGCGGAAAGAACCTGATCCTGGTATCTCAGGACGACATCATCGCCGAAGACCTGTGGGACGATCTCGTCAGTCTGGTGGGACGCGAGAATGCCTTCTATCTGCCAGATTACGAGATTCTGCCTTATGAAGACCGCTCCCCGCATTACTCGATCCGCGCCACCCGCATGATTACTCTGCTCAATGCCCTGAGCGATGCACCGGCCATCTATTCCCTCTCCATCCGCTCGCTCCTGCGCCTGATCCCCGCTAAAGCATCGCTCGCCAAGCACATCCTGACCCTGAAACAGGGTGATAGCATCGATCCCGAAGACTTGCTGCGACAACTGCAAAACATGGGCTACGAGATCGAGTATCAGGTATCCAAGGTGTATCAGGCAGCCCGGCGGGGTGGGATCCTGGACGTCTTTTCGCCACCCAATCAAAATCCCGTACGCATCGAGTTTTGGGGCGATGAGATCATCTCCATCCGCAACTTTTCCGCCTCCACGCAACGCTCTCTGGACGCCGATATCAAGGCTGTGACCCTGATCCCCGCCCGGGAAATCTCGCTGGACGATATCAATAGCGGATCGGTGATCATCTCCCAGGTGCGCGAACACGGCTTCTTTGAAGGTATCGAGAACTACTATTGCCTTCTCACAAAGAATCTGAGCAGCTTTGTGGATTACTTCCCCCCCCCGACCAGGATCATGGCCTTCAGTAACTACAGCTACATCGTGGAAGAGATGGAAGCCCTGCAAGAACAGACCTTTAGCCAGTATCGCAAGGCACTGAAGAGCCGCAGCAAGGCCAAAACTCCCTCGCCAAAACAGCTGATTCTGGACGAGGAAGCCTACTACAAGCTAATCTCCACTAGTGATAAAATCTATCTCTCGCAGAGCGAGTTTATCTTTCCGGAATTGACCGCCAATGTCCGCGCTCCCTTCATGGCGCAGCCGGCATTTGAGTCGGATCTGGGGCTTGTGGCCGACACTCTGCGCCATAAACAGGAATCCGGCTGGCAATACTATCTGCTCTTTGACAATGCCTCGCAGGAGCGTCGCATGCGCCAGACCATCGCCGGGGACGCATCTTTCGTCAGTCACATCGGGGTGCTGCACGAAGGCTTTGAGATCGAGGACATCAAGCTGGGGCTCTGGACCGATCACGAGATCTTTAACCGCTATAAACGCAAGCGCTACGCCCCGCGCTTTGCCCCGGGCGAGACCATCGTGGATTATGAAAACCTGAAGCCCGGTGACTACGTGGTGCATATCGATCACGGCGTGGGAGTCTTTGAAGGACTCAAGATCATCCGTCTGGATGGACAGGATGTGGAGTGCCTGGTACTACGCTATGCCAATGAAGATAGAGTTTACGTGCCAACCTTCCAGCTTTCGCTGGTCACCAAATACGTGGCGGAAGAGGGCTCTGCCCCGGTTCTGAACAAGCTTGGCAGCAGTAAATGGCAAAATACCAAGCATCGCGCCACTCAAGAGATAGAGCTGATCGCCGCCGACCTGGTGAAGCTCTATGCCATGCGCAATAGCCGCCCCGGACTTACTCACAAACCGGACGGAGCCTGGCAACAGGAATTGGAAGAGTCCTTTATCTATGAGGACACTCCCGATCAAAAGAAAGCCTCGCAAGAAATCAAGGACGACATGGAAGTCCCCTCCCCCATGGAACGGCTCCTTTGCGGCGATGTGGGTTTTGGAAAGACCGAAGTGGCCATCCGCGCCGCTTTCAAAGCCGTGATGTCAGGATACCAAGTGGCTGTACTGGCTCCCACAACGCTTTTGGTGGAACAGCATTTCCGGGTGTTCCGTGAACGCCTCGCTCAATACCCTGTACGTGTGGCCATGCTCTCCCGTTTTCGCTCCAAGGCATTGATCACCAAGGACGTACAGGATATCGCTTCCGGCGCTGTAGATATCGCCATCGGCACGCATCGTCTGCTCTCCAAGGATGTGAAATTCCCCAAGCTTGGCCTGCTGGTGATCGATGAAGAACACCGCTTCGGAGTGCGCCACAAAGACCGTCTGCGCAGCATGCAGAGCAACGTGGATACCCTTTACATGAGCGCTACACCCATCCCCCGCACTTTGAACATGGCATTGGCGAAGCTCAAAGAGATTTCGCTGATGCAAACCTCGCCCAAAGAGCGCCTGCCCATCCGCACCATCATAACCATGCGGGACATGGAAGTGATCAAGGATGCCATCCGGCGTGAAGTGGATCGTGGGGGGCAGGTATTCTTCGTGCACAACCGCGTGCAAACCATTGAAACCATTGCCTTTGAGCTGCGTCGTGAAATGCCCGACGTATCCTTTATGGTGGGTCATGCCCAGATGCCGGAGCATCATCTGGAAGAAGTGATGAAAGCCTTTGTGGATCACGAGTTCCAGGTGTTGATCTGCACCACCATCATTGAAAACGGTATCGATATCCCCAATGCTAATACCATCCTCATCGACCGCGCCGACACCTTCGGCATCGCCCAGCTTTATCAGATGCGGGGTCGCGTGGGCCGCAGCAACCGACGCGCCTATGCCTATCTCCTGATCCCCAAAGGCAGTACTCAGATCGCCAAACAGCGTCTGGAAGCGCTTACCCAGTACGATTATCTGGGCGCCGGCTTCCAGGTGGCACTCCGGGATCTGGAACTACGCGGAGCGGGAACCATCCTGGGCACCAAACAAAGCGGCATCATCCAGGCCATTGGATTTAACTACTATAACCGCCTCTTGGGGCGCGCCATCGAAGCTGTGGAAAGCGGCGATACCTCAGTGCTTTACGAGGATGATAACCCCAACACCAGACAGAGCATCAAGACCGAGATCGATCTCTATCTGCCCGCCGAGTATATCGATAACGATGAAGAACGCCTGCGCATATACCGCCGCTTGGGCGAACTGAGCGAGCTGAGTGACGTGCAGGAGTTTGAGACCGAACTGCAGGATCGCTTTGGTCCTGTACCCGAAAATGCCCGCTGGATGCTGCTTTTCTTCAAGATGGATCTGCTCTCCAAGGCCAGGAAACTGAAGAACTGCACAGTAAAACGTGGCATCATGACCATTGAGTATGACGCATCAAACACCCCTCCCAAAGCGGAAATCCTCCGCTTTACCAGCAAGATCAGCGAAACCCTACGCTTTGATGCAGCCAAGACCTTGAAGCTTATCATTGAGCTGGATCCAGAACTGGATTCACTGCAGCAGTTTGAAAGGGCGATTGAGATACTGAGTCTGTGAGAGGGTTGAGAGGGTTGAGAAAGTTGAGAGAGTTTAGAAGGTTGAGAGGGTTGAGAGGCTTGTGTGGCATTGCCATGGACCCATCATCAAATCCGTCCAATCTGCGTTCGATTGAATCCGTGTAATCCGCGTAATCCGCGTGCCAAACATAACCGCCTTCGCAGTTCACACCGGGCGTCAGCTAATTCTCAATTCTCAATTCTCAATTAACCCCAAACGCTTTATAGAATCTACGAGGCAGTTCTCCCACCGGGCTGATCCAAACCGTGGTCTCAGGGAAACTTCCGCTGCTTGTAACATCGGTATAAACCCCACCCGGAGTATCTGCCGCAAAAATCCGATATGATGTAGCTCCCGCCACCGGACTTAGGTTCAGGCGCACATTTGTACCTACAATCTCGATGGATAACGTAGTATGCGCTGGTTCCGGAGAAGGCAGGCTCACTCTGCCCAATGGTGAAAACATCGAGTAGCCATTGGTGAAGTAAGTGCGCAGCCGGTAATAATATGTGTTCCCTGCATTTAGCCCCGAGATGCTCTTCTGAGTGGCAGTTCCGGCATTGTAATCACTATATCCCGTAATGAAGCTTCCAAACAGGCTATCAGCAGATACCTGAAGGTAATACGCGGTTCCGATAATGGGAACGCTCCAATGAGCCGTAAAGGATGTCATGGTCACATTCGTGGCCGCCTGAGGCACGGGAGTCCAGAGATACTGGGCATATTCCGGATGATCGACGAAGGGATTGCGATTGCCCTGACGCTCATAGATGCGTTCGTTACGCAGGATTTCCCAGGCATCGACGGGGTCCTCTGCGTGCCAATTGAGCAGGGTGGAGAGCTTGCCGTAATAGGGCTGA
>JAEWNJ010000009.1 GCA_023392795.1 Candidatus Cloacimonadota bacterium | reverse complement strand
TGGATCGTCCGCCCATTATCCTGTACTCATCCGCGGATGACGGCATGACAGTGAGTAAGCTGAAAGAGCTAGGTTTACGCTTCCGTCTGATCAAACCGGTGAAGCGCAGTGAGCTAATGCTGCGTCTGCGTGAAGCCTTCAGTGGGCAGATTGAGAGTGACGAGAAGACCTCCGAGGTGGAAAAGGCAACTCAGCCGCCGCGGATGGAGGATAAATACCCGTCAAAACCTCCGCTAATCCTTGTGGCGGAAGATAATAAACTGAATATGATCCTTATCTGCGAGGTGCTAAAGCGCATTTATCCAAGGGTAAACATCATAGAAGCGGCGAACGGAAAGCAAGCCTTGGAAAAGTATCAATCAAATAAGCCAGATGTGATTCTGATGGATGTGCAAATGCCTGAAATGGATGGCCTAAGCGCTAGCAGAGCGATTCGCGAAATGGAGCAGGCTGATCCCAAACTTGGGCATATGCCCATTATCGCGCTGACTGCGGGGGTAACCAAAGGGGAGCGCGAAACCTGTCTCGAAGCTGGAATGGACGATTATCTCAGTAAACCAGTGGCGCAAGACCGCCTGGAACAAATGCTTTCCACTTTTCTCAGTGCCGCCGAAGTAAAGACAATGCCCCCCACTCAGGGATGTCTTGATCCTGACAATGAGCATTTCCAGTGCGAGAAGTTGATGAAGCGGATATTCAATGATCGTGAGCTGATGAGGGATCTCATCATTACCGCGGAGGATCAGATATCAAAGAGCATTGAAGCTCTGGATGAGGCAATCGGTAGTAAAGTGCTGTCGCAAATCCAGTTTCATGCACACAGCATCAAGGGTACCTCGCTAAACATGAATCTTCCCACTCTGGCAGATTTGATGAAGAAGCTGGAACACGCTGCCGAACAGGAAAGCGCTGATGTGCAAAACCTTTTCCTGGCGGCAAAACAAGAATATCAGACTGTATTACAGCTATGGAGTAATTATAAATGACGAAAACACATCTCTTATCCCTGTTACCCTTTTGCCTGCTTTGCTGCTCGCTGCTCTTTGCCCAGGAAGGTCCAGCTTACAAGGGGACCAAAGAGCTTTACGAAAAACAATACACAGTCACTCAAAAACACGGGAAGAATGTGACGACCCTTTCAGCTACGCTATCTGGCGAATATGACGCGGAAGGGAACCTGATATACGCGCGAAAGCAAAAGGGCAACAAAACCTATATGGGGTACATTCGTAAGAATATATCTTCCAATCCGCCGACCGTCGAGACTGTGGAGTACAATCATATGAATCAGATTGGTGTGCGTACACTGGAAACTACCGATCCCCAAACTGGAGATAGTACGATCATCGAGTATGATGCCAAAGGCAAAATCCTGGCAAAGACCAGTATCCGTCACCACCAGGATTCTCTCTGGACTATGGAGTACAACCAGGTAGGCTATATCTCGCGTTACTATCAAAGCGTTATGGACAGTACAAACAAGATATCAGAACGTCTGGTGTATGACTACGCGGACGAACTGAAAGAGTTTCATACCTATCTTTATGACTCGTCTGACCTTCTCATCGCGATAGTCGCCTTCAATCAGGAGCACGAGGTTATCGGAATAACCGAATATGTATATGACGATCGCGGCAACTGCACCGAGGAAAAGCATTACAAAGACGAAGATACCATCACAAGTAGCATTCAGTATCAATATGACGCCAAGGACAGGATGATCCTGCGCTCCGAATACAAGTGGAATCCTCGCTTTGGCACCTATCCACAACTACAAAGAATGTTTGAATACAGCTACAAATAGGCTCGATCCATCCCCTCCGGTTTTGGTCCCATTGATGCCTGATCTGTCAGTGCGCTTCGATTACATCTGCAGCGTAATACTCAGGCTGAAATCCCTGCCGGGGGCGGGGTAGCCGTATTCGCTCTGATAATCCTCGTCCATGAGGTTTTCAAGCTTTAGTTTCAGTTCCAGATGCTTCCACTGTCTTGCCAGCTCAATATCTTGGGTATGATAAGCTTTCAAAGAGCGGAAATTGCCCATATCGTCCTGAGAATCCCGCTTGCCCCGCCAGGAAACACTGTGAGCAAGATGAACGCCATAAGGCAGGATGTGGCTCCAACGGAAATCAAAGCTATGCGGAGGACTGTCGCTAAGCTTGTAATCACTCTTTGAGCTATAGGCAAGATAGCAGTAATTTGCCTCGAGATTGGTATGTTGAAAGATTTGGGCGGCCAGGCTGGCTTCGGTTCCGTAGGATTGTACATCAAAGAGGTTTTGATATTGCTCGGTACTTAGGTCGATAAAGCGCTTGTCGATGAGCTTGGTAACGTCATTGTAGTAAATGGAGACATCGCTAACCAGGTTCAACAAACCTCCCCAGTTCCGATTGTGATTGACTTCATACTTCAGGGCACGGGAAGGCTTCAGATCAGGATTGCCGTTTTCGGCAGAGAAGAGCTGACGCATCGTGGGTAGACTGCTGTTCTGGCCAATGGACAGCGCTAGCTTGCCGATGTGTTTGGGGCTCCAATAGAAGCCCACAGAAGGTTCGGGCAGATACTCAGGCTTCTTGTTCCGGCTGTGAAAGATGCTGCTGAGTCCCAGGCTGGTACTAAGCTCCAGATTGTGCAAGATTTCTGTGCCATATTGAATGTAAGCGCTATTTACCGCAGCCCAGTTATCAGTCCATTCCAGATAACTTCCAGTATCCTTGCGTTCAGTATGACGATACTCACACCTAAAGCCAGTTTGCAGTTTATCCCCGATTCTCAGGCTGGGATTGATTCCCAGATTGTATGAATTCATGCGCGAACTAATGTCCAGGCTTTGATGATCCGGATCACGATAACGTTCATAAGTATCACCAGCCGCGTCGTAGTACAGATGAGTGGTCACCCGGCTATTTTCAGACGAGTAGAAATCACCGCCGAGGCTGGCGTATGAACGGTAATAATCCTTGTATGAACGGTAATCTCTGCCATAGATGGAGGAAGGAATGTCCTTTTTGGGGATATGGGAGTAGCCCCAGCTTAGCCCCAATTCGTGCAGATCAGCCACCTCAAGATCCAGCTTGGTGTCCACGTGCCAGGCTTTATACCGGAAATGATCGCGCACAGCTCCGTTTTCAAACACCGTGGGCTCAAACTTATCTGAGAGCATGAAGCCAGGTTTGTCCTCTCTGGTGAGGCTTAGATTGTACGCTATGCTCCCAAAATCATGCGCGGAAGATATCCGCTGGGTATTACGCAGATTGCGTGAAAAGGTGCTATTCAGCTTCAGGAAGCTATCTCCCGGTTTGCTGATCAGATTCACCACGCCGCCCATGCTTCCACTGCCGAATTGAGCTGATGCGGGGCCTTTGATCACGGCTATGTCCTGAACATCCGAGAGAATAATCTTGGAAAGATCAACATTGCCAAAGTATCCGGAGGTCAGGGGGCGTCCATCGATCAGGATCAGTGCGTCATTCTTGCGAAATCCCCTGATCTTGAGGTTGCTCTCATCCTTGGTCCCCAGGCTGATATGCAGGCCAGGAGATGAGTGCAGCGCTTCATACACCGTCTCATCGGCATCATTTACCTTTAGCTGCTTAATGGTGGAGATGGCGGATTCTGCAGCGTCGGCCACAACTCTGATGGTACTCAATCGATAAGTCTTCAGGCTGTCGGGAGAAGGGGATACAGAAAAGATCAGCATGGGACATAGCCCCATGCCGATCAAGAGGATGTGTTTGAGCATAGTTTAGTAGTCTACTAGTTCTGTGCGCTCGTATGCGGAAAAGTTCTCCGGTAAGGCAACTTCCAGATCTGGGGTAGCCGCGTTCAAATATGTGATGGTTCCGGGGGTCCCATTCACTCGGACGGTTGCGAGTTTCTTGAATTTCTTCAGTCCACCCGCCATGTCAGCGTTGAAAGTGGGGAAGGTGCTTACTTCGCTTTGCAGCAGGTAGTACCCATCTTGGATTTGTTCCAGAGTGTAATCTTTGCTGTAGCCATCCCCGGCAAGCAGGGTGACACCTGTGACATTACTAAAATGCGCAATGAGATCGGATAGCTTGATTGCAGCTTCCTGCTCGCCATCCCAGTTTTCGATCTGGTGTGTGGTCAAGCCCCCTAGTTCAAAATAGACTCCAACACAGGTGGTATCGGCTACTTCGACCTTGCGGTACAGATTGATCTTGGTGGCGTCTTTCACTCTGAATGCGCCAGGGAGCTCGGTATTGTTAAACCAGGTTCTGCGGTTGTCATCAGGCACGATGTATCCGGTCTTCAGAACTTCCCAGTTAAGATCCCAACCAGCGTTGGTGCTGCTGCGAGGACTGAATCCATCAGATGCTACGATTTCGTAGTTGTATAGACCCCGAAAATCGTCGCCTTCTTCGGGTTCAGGATCAGTGATTAGATTTACAGCTTCCTGGTTTACAAACTGTTCAAGGATGTAGCCGTAAATTTTGGGATCAGTGCCGTTGTCTTTTTCGCTGCAGGCAGTAAAAGCCAGCAACACGCTGAGTAAGAGTAGCGAGAAAATAGCTTTCTTCACTTTGAGTATACCTCCATTATGTTGTATGATGTATTGGAGGCTGGCGAAGTGATTTTCGCCCAGCCTTTCCAAACGGGAGGCATGGAGGTTTCCCTTCCATACCCATTGGCGTTCACGCATGCTCACTCAAGGGTTTAGCAATGAACGCTCGGCTCACGGCTCATAAAAATAAAACCTTTATGCTTGTCAACCTCCATTTTTCTCATCCAGATTCTGTGCATCAAGAGCCGGACGGGACAATGCTTGTGCTACGCGTTCTATAACCCAGATAATGCAGTAAGTTCTAGTTCAACAACCTGAATTAGTGTAGTAAGTCAATGCATTTGGAGTATTCTTGCATCCATTCCTGGGTTCCATTGCTGTTTCCACTCTCTTCCAACCCTCCTGCGTGCCACGGAAGAGGAGTGCGGCTGGGTTGCAAGTGGGATAGCTTCCAGAGTCTGCCAATGGGGCTGGGCACGTTTTGATTGACATATTTCCGCCCTGCTATTCTCGTGATCAAAAGGGAAATATCCGATGCCAATTCCCTGAGAACGCAAACACTTCGGCATCGCTAAGGATGAAACATGCTCGAGAAGATTCTCAAGAAACTATTCGGTGATAAATCCAGCCAGGATCTCAAGCGCTATGAACCCCTGGTTCCAGAGATAAATGCCATATATCAAGAACTTGCCCAGTATGAAGATGATCAGTTGCGCCAGCGGATCCAGGATATCAAAGTAGAAATAGCCAATAAGCTAGAAGCTAAGCGACAGGAACTGGAAGACTTACGCCAATCATTCAGGGATGTAAATGAAGATAGTGACCGTAATCGCATTGATAATCAGATAGATACCGCCAAGAAAGAGCTAAAAGTACTCACCAAAGAAGTGCTGGATGAGTATCTCCCAGAAGTATTTGCGATCGTGAAAGATACCTGTAGGCGCATGGTGGGCACCGAGTTTATGGTCAGGGAACACTCCCAAAAGTGGAACATGGTTCCTTTCGATGTTCAGCTAATCGGCGGCATGGCTCTGCATGATGGTAAGATCGCAGAAATGGCTACCGGTGAGGGCAAGACCCTGGTGGCTACTCTTCCGCTCTTTCTGAATGCTCTGGTGGGGCGCGGCGCACATCTGGTGACCGTGAACGACTATCTGGCCAGTCGTGACGCGGAATGGATGAGTCCGATCTTCAATTTTCATGGCATGAGAGTGGGGTGCATCACTACCGGAATGGATTTTGAGTCCAGAAGGGATGCTTACGCAGCGGATGTGACATACGGTATGAACAGCGAATTCGGTTTCGACTATCTGCGTGACAATATGGCCGTATCGCCCTCGCAATTGGTTCAGAGGGACTTTTACTATGCCATCGTGGACGAGGTGGACAGCATCCTCATTGATGAAGCCAGAACTCCGCTCATCATCAGCGGTCCCATCGCCAAGGACAAGAACTTTTATCCGGAATTACGTCCGGCCATTGCCGCGGTAGTACAAGCCCAGAATGCGCTGATCAATCGCTACTTATCTGAGATACGCGACGAGATTAAGGCAGATGGCAGCGAATCTACCGAATCTCTTTTGGCCAAAAACCTTCTTCTGATCAAGCGGGGAGCTCCCAAAAACAAGGCTTTTGGTAAGCTTATGCAGGAAGCTTCACTCAAGCGACTGGTGCAGGATACTGAAGGTATATATCTGCGTGATAAAAAGATGCACGAACTGGACGATAATCTCTTCTTTGTGGTGGAAGAACGCCAAAATAGCGTGGATCTCTGCGATAAAGGGCGCGAAATGCTCAGCCGCAGAGAAGCAGACCTCTTTATCGTACGCACCTTGGATGAGATCATCGGCGAGATTGATGCCAAGGAACATATCGACGAAGGTGAGCGCGCGAGATTGAAAGAAGAAGCCACCGAAAGGTTTATGGACAAGAGTGAGAAACTGCACAATATCAGTCAGTTGCTCAAGGCATTCACGCTCTTTGAAAACAATCAGGAATACGTCGTGATCGATAACAAGGTGATCATCGTAGATGAATTTACCGGACGCCAGATGCCTGGACGGCGCTTTTCGGATGGATTGCACCAAGCTCTGGAGGCTAAAGAGAACGTCGCTATCGAAGCCGGAACGCAAACTTTTGCCACCATCACCCTGCAAAACTACTTCCGCATGTTTGAGAAACTGGCTGGCATGACGGGTACCGCAATCACCGAAGAATCAGAATTTATGGAGATCTACAAGCTTCCCGTAATGGCTATCCCTACCAATGTCCCGATCACCAGGATTGATCACGATGATGATATTTACCTTACCAAGAATGAGAAGTACCAAGCTATAATCAATGAGATCATCTATTGGCACAAACAGCAAAAGCCCGTTCTCGTGGGTACAGTGAGCGTTGAAGTATCGGAAATCCTCTCCCGTCTCTTGCGCAGGCACGGCATAGCGCATAATGTGCTAAATGCCCGTCAACATCAACGTGAGGCGGAGATCATCACCGGAGCAGGTGCCCCCGGAGCGGTAACCATCGCCACCAATATGGCAGGGCGCGGAACGGATATTAAACTGGGACAGGGCGTGGTTACCAAAGAAGTGGCCTCTTATATCGGTCTGAATAAGGATCGCAATAGTGAGTTCCCCTACGGTTTGCCCCTGGATGGCTTACATGTGATCGGCAGTGAACGGCATGAATCCCGCCGGATTGATCGTCAGCTCAGAGGTCGCGCAGGACGCCAGGGAGACCCTGGCACATCACGCTTTTATCTTTCGATGGAAGATGATCTGATGCGTCTGTTTGGTTCGGATCGCATGGCGCCGATGATGCAAAAGATGGGCTTGAAACAGGGTGAAGCGATTCGGCATCCCTGGATGACTAAAGCAGTAGAGAAAGCACAGACCAGAGTGGAAGAGCACAACTTTGAGATAAGAAAGAACCTGATCAAATACGACGAGGTGATGAATCAACAGCGCGAAGTGATATACAGCTATCGCCGCAGCGTCCTAAGGGGTTACAACCTCAAGGCAGAGATCATGGAAATGATCGAAGAGAGCATCAAGAATCTGGTGACCGAAGTGATCCCCGAGGGCAGCTATCCTGAGGATTGGAATCTGGAACGCGTATGTGCCTATTTCAGAAGCTGGAACATCATCATAAAGACCGAGGATATGGATAGCGACCATCTGAACCGGGATCTCTTGATCAATACACTCTTTGAGATCGCGAGCAACGCATATGGCAGGCGGGAAGAGCAAATGGGCTCCGACGCACTGCGTGAAATCGAGCGTAGAGTACTGCTGGAAGTGGTGGATGATGAATGGCGCGATCATCTTCACGAGATGGATCTTTTGAAAGAGGGAGTATATCTGCGTTCTTATGCCAATAAGGATCCGCTCATTGAGTACAAGAAAGAGAGCTATACCCTGTTTGAAGGCCTGATTACCCGGATCCAGGAAACAGTGAGCAAGAGAGTGTTTACCACATACCTGGTCAGTCGGCAGCAAATGCAGGACATGATGAAAGGCGCAGTGGTAAGTCACCAGGAAGTAAATAGCTTCGCATCTGGAGAGCAGTTTGAAAGCTCAGCCACCTCCGCTCCAAACTTTAGCGCTCCATCCGCTGCGGGTTCTGAGCTTAAACCACGCCCGGTACGAGTGGAAGAGAAAGTGGGTAGAAATGATCCCTGTCCTTGCGGATCGGGAAAGAAATACAAGAAATGCTGCGGCATTCATGAAAGCGACGATTGAGGTATTGTAAAGAATGGCAAAAGGACTGATAGTAGTAGAATCTCCGGCTAAGGCACATACGATTAGCAAGTTTTTGAAGAACCAATTTAGCGTGAAAGCCTCCATGGGCCACGTTAGGGATCTGCCAGACCATGATCTGGGTGTGAACGTGGAAAAGAATTTCGCCCCCAGCTATGTGACCGACAAAAAGAAGAGCAAGATAATATCCGACCTCAAAGAAGCGGCAATAGCGGCGGATGCCATCTACCTGGCGAGCGATCATGATCGCGAGGGAGAAGCAATCGCCTGGCATCTGAGCAAAGTATTGGAAAAAGAGATCAAGGGCAAGCCGATCTATCGCATTGTCTTCAATGAGATCACCGCCAAGGCGATCAATGCCGCCATCGATAACCCAGGTGAGATCGATATGCCCAAGGTGGATGCCCAACAAGCCCGCCGGATTCTAGACCGCGTGGTGGGATACAGCATTTCTCCGCTGCTGTGGAAGGTGATAGCCAAAGACCTCTCCGCGGGACGCGTGCAATCTGTAGCCCTACGCCTGATCTGCGAGCGTGAGGCTGATATCCTGGCATTTGAACCAAAGGAATATTGGAAGCTGGAAGCTGACTTCTGGAAGGATAAACTGCCCAAGTTCAAAGCATCGTTGGAGAAGTATGACGGCAAGAAGATAGAACTTGCCAACGAGGAACAGAGCAAGAAGCTGATCGAGGAACTAAAGCATCAGGCAGCACGGCTATGCAGCGTGAAGCGTAGTACTCGTAGCGTGGAAGCTCCCGCTCCATTTATCACCAGTACTTTACAGCAGGAAGCCTCCAAACTGCTTTCCTATCAAACCCAGCGAACCATGAGTATCGCTCAGGCCTTGTATGAAGGCATCGACCTGGGCGGAGAAAGAACCGGTCTGATCACCTATATGCGTACCGATAGTACCCGCATCGCCGATGAAGCAGTATCCTCGTGCAAAGAATTGATTACCCAACGGTTTGGCGCTGACTACGTGAATCCTGTAACCCGAGTGTACAAGAACAAACAGAGCGCGCAGGATGCCCATGAGGCCATTCGTCCCACGGATCCCATGCGCACCCCTGAGAGTCTTGAGGCCTATCTCAGTAAAGAGCAAATGAAGCTTTATACCCTCATCTGGCAGCGTTTCATCGCCACTCAGATGAAGAGCGTGAAGGTTCAGGCTACCACTGCCAGAATCGAGATCGGCAAAGCGGAGTTTAGTGCCGCTGGGAACAACATCACAGACGAGGGATTCCTGAAATGCTATCCCCATGTAAATATCCCCGTGGGAGTAAAGATAAGTCCAGACTATCGCAATGATGACGAACTGGAGCATAACGACTTGCTGGGTTCACAGCACTTTACTACTCCTCCGGCTCGTTATACCGAAGCATCCCTGATCAAGGAATTGGAAGCCCGAGGCATTGGCCGCCCCTCCACCTTCGCTGCCATCCTGGGCACGATCCGCAACCGCAAGTACGTAGTTTTGGAAAAGAAAAGCTTTGTTCCTACTCCGCTGGGGAACGACGTAAACGGTTTTTTGGTTCAGAAGTTTGACGATCTTTTCAATGTCAAATTCACCGCCAGTATGGAAGATAAGCTGGATGAAGTGGAGTATGGTAAAGTGATCTGGCACGAATTGGTGAAGAGCTACTACGACGAGATGCAGGGTTTGATTGCCAAAGTGGACGTAAAAAAAGAAAAGACCGCCATGATCCAGGAAACAGGCATCAAGTGTGATCTGTGCCAGACGGGGGAGATGGTGATCAAGCGCAGTCGTAGCGGTGAGTTCCTATCCTGTAACCGCTATCCCGAATGCAAGAATAGCAAAAGCTT
Organism: Candidatus Cloacimonadota bacterium; assembly: GCA_023392795.1. Taxonomy (GTDB): domain Bacteria; phylum Cloacimonadota; class Cloacimonadia; order Cloacimonadales; family Cloacimonadaceae; genus UBA5456. Next base: position 7,412 of record JAEWNJ010000009.1, on the reverse strand, counting down.
CAAGCGCAGTCCAGATGGGAAGATCGAAATCGTGGTACCGACCACGCTGGACGAAGCGTGTCCGGAATGCGGCAATCCTTTAGTGGAGCGAAACGGGAAATATGGAGCATTCATCGCATGTTCCACCTATCCCAAGTGCAAGTATTCGCGTCCCAAGAGCCTTGGCATCACCTGTCCCGAGTGCGGAAAAGGCCAGGTCGTAGCGCGGCGCAGCAAAAAAGGGAGTCCCTTCTATTCCTGCTCTCGCTATCCGGAATGTAAATGGATATCCAACGACAAACCTGTTCCCAGCCCCTGTCCAAACTGCGACCACCCCTATGTGGTGGAAAAATATAACAAGGACAAAGGGGACTTTCAGCAATGTCCCAAGTGTAAGCACATACTGGACTAGGGAATTACCATGCATTTGAGCGACGGGATCAAGAGCGCATTATCCAGCATCACTTCGCACAAACTGCGCAGTGTGCTCACCACCACCGGCATCGTGATTGGTGTGATGGCCGTCGTTACCATGTTTTCCAGTGTATATGCCCTCAAAGCCCTGATTAACAAGAATATGGAGGGCATGGGTTGGAACAATTCGTTCCTGATTTATCCCGGAGTGGGGTATCAAAGGGGCGCAGATAACAGTAAAAGTGTGCAGCGTAAGGCCAAACAAAGCGTGAGCCCTCTGAGCATAGACGATTATCTGGCTCTGAAGGATAATCTGGACTATAAAAGCATCTACGCGATGGTCGAAAATACCAGCCTATTCCGGATGAGCAACAAAGACCACTATGTAAATGTTCGCGCCACGGATAACGGCTTCTTTGATGTGAAGAACTACCCAGTATCCAAGGGATCACTCTTCAACAGGATGGAATCGGAAGCAGGGCAGCCAGTGGTCGTGCTAGGACATCTCTTTGCGGAAGAATACTATCCCGGGCAAAACCCAGTGGGTAAAAACCTGGTATTGGGGAATCATCGCTTCAAGGTGATCGGGATCCTGGGGGCTGACGTCCTAAACACCAGCGCCGGAGTAAACTTTAATACCTGGGAACGGCGGGAGGATCTGCGCGCTGTGTACATTCCCCTGCGATATGGGGTTTACTATATGGGCTCGAACAAAGTGATCAACACGATCTATGTGCAGGCCAACAATCCAGAGCATTATGCTCGCCTCAAGGCTCACGCCAGGCAGTTGCTGTTGTCCAGACACAACATGTACCCCAATTTCAATGTGGCCGATGTGGGTTCATATATGTTGAATATCACTGATGAGATCGATAAACAGATGAAGAAATGGAATATTACTCTGTCCGTGATTGCCTCGATCTCCCTTCTCGTGGGGGGGATAGGGCTGTTTTCCACGCTGCTGATCTCCATCCAGGAACGCATGACTGAGATCGGAATCCGAAAGAGTATCGGCGCCACAGACCATGACATCTTTTTCTATTTCATCATGGAAGCTCTCAGCCTGGCAATATTCGGGGCGACGATCGGGATCCTGATCGCCTGGGGACTGGTGACGGCTATGGGTAAAGCGCTACACTTTCCCCTTTATCTGCCATTGGCAGGAGTGGCTCTGGGTCTGGCTTTTTCCTCTGTGATTGGCTTCTTATCAGGATTGTATCCAGCCATCAAAGCGGCTCAAATCGATCCCATCAAAGCCATTTACTATCACGATTGACCCTTCAATTATCCAGCTGGACGCTGATCCCTTCGGGGTATTTGTCAGAAATCAGATATGTGAGGGTTTTACCGATCACGCGTTCTACGCGCTTCATCCCCAGTTTCGGAGCGATGCTGTAGTAACCGTTTAGTTTGCACTTGGTCCTGCGCTTGGCGTGAGGGCCGGGTAAGTGTTCCAACTTGAGAATCTGTACTTGATTGATCTCCCATACATCAGCATCCTGTGGGATACCTAAAGTCCTCTTGTCCATTTGGGTCTTGGTATAAAGCATTATAGCCTGGGATATTTTAGGATCAAATGTTGAGGGTGGATCCTTTTTGAAGCTTGGCAAACCCTGAGTGTAGAGAATGGTCGCCAGGAGAACTATAACACTAACCCATAGTACTTTTTTTAACATAAATATTCTGACTGCTCCCTTTCATTATCATGCGGTAAAACATATTTAGGCAATCACCCAAGTAGCCGGATTCAGTCAAGAAGAAAATACTTCCCGCATTTGGCAAGACGCAGTATTCGGGTAAATTGTATGGGATATAACTACAAGGAGTAAACGATGAAAAAGATTATCTTCACCATTATGCTCGTGCTGATACTCAGTCTGGCTGCAGCACATCCGGCAGCCAAGATGAGCGGTCGCTATGACACGAAAACGCAGCTCTTCTATCTGAACTATCAGCATGGCGTACGCAACGCAGCTGATCACTACATCGGTAAAGTGAATCTGTGGGTAAATGGCAAGGCAGTACTAACGCAATTGCTCTACTTGCAGGAAAATGACAAGGGTGGCAATCTGGTGTATAAGATACCTTCACTGAAGTCTGGAGATCAGATACTGGTGAAGACCGAGTGCAACAAAGGCGGAGTAAAGACATACAAACTTACCCTTTAGTGCCTGATATGTGGCAATGGTCGGGAATTGCCCGCTTTTGACGGCGGGCTTCCTCCCTCCTTATTACAGGCTTTTGATCTAGCGTGTGTAAAGCCCATATCAAGCCTTATTAGTTAAGGCTTGATTTTGGTTTTATTCAGAATTGACAAACGCTGTGAAAAGGGCAGGGGGGATGTTTTTTATAATTCCACTTTCTGACTCCGGGATACAATAATCCCGGTGTCGCACATAGTCGTTACGATTTCACTCTGCGGGATACCTCACATAATTCACACTTTAACGGCAATTTGCTACATGGTCTTGAGAATGAGTGTTGATTTGGGGTGTTAGAAGCTACATCTCAACAGTAAATGGGGTCTAGCAGTGAACATCTCATTCGTACATTATCAGAAATCGCAAAAAAAGTTTTGGCTTCTATGAAAATTGCACTATAGTGTAGAAAGAGGTTGTAGAAATATGAAACCGAATATAGTAGTTTTTAGCACGCCGACTTGCTCGTGGTGCCGAAAAATCAAGGATTACATGAAAGCCAATGGCTTTACATATAAAGAAGTCGATGTATCTCGCGATAGTCGTGCTCTGGCTGATATGATTAAGAAGACTGGTCAACAGGGAGTACCTCAGACCTGGATAAATGGTCAGGCCGTTGTGGGATTTGATAAAGATAAGCTAGACAGATTGTTAAGTAAAACCAAATAAAGATCAGGAGAAGAAAAATGACAAACCACGCACAAAAACTGCAAGAGCTGATCACCCGTTTACAGGTTGTTCTCAGCGAAATCGACTACACCCAGAAGGCTTGCCTGCAAGCCGGCCGCATGGAATGCATGCTGTTGAATCATTTGTTCCAGACCAAGACCCCGGCCAACATGAACGAACTGGCTAGAGTTTTGAACGTATCTCACAGCCGTGTCACCCGGATTATGGACAATCTGGTAAACAAGAAACTCGTTACTCGTAGACCCTCTGAGGAAGACAGAAGATGCTGGTTTGCCCTCATTACCGAAAAGGGCTCGAAACTCGCTGAAAACAGCCAGAGAACAGTGCTCGATCAGCAGGCAAGCATCGTTTCCAAGATCCCCAAGAAGGATCTGGAGGATGTTGTGAAAGGCGTTAAAACCTACGTGGAAAAGTACGAAGAAGTCTTAAAAGAAGCCTACATCGAAATCTAGCATGTCTACTACAGTTAGCACCAAATGGATCGGGAACATGAGTTTTGATGCCCTGGTAACGGGTCATCACATTATCATGGATACTGCCAAAGATTCCGGAGGCGATGACGCAGGTCCGCGCCCCAAAGCCATGCTTCTGGCATCCCTGATGGGCTGTTCCGGAATGGATATTGTGTCTATCTTGAAGAAGATGAAGGTGGAAAACTACAGCTTCGAAATGAAGGCAGACGGGGATACCGCGGACGATCATCCCAAGGTGTATACCAGGATTGATCTGGAGTTTCGCTTTACCGGTGAATCCCTTCCCGCGGATAAGATTCAAAAAGCGGTCAATCTCTCCACACAGAAGTATTGTGGTGTGAACGCCATGTTAAACAAGACCGCTTCGATCGGAGTAAAGATCTTCATCAATGAACAAGAGGTAAAACAATGAGATACGTGTTAATTGCAGTATTGATCCTGATGACTGCCGTTTTGGGCTGCACTCCCGCGCCCCAAAATGACATTGTCCCTGATCAAGACAACAGCGCTATAGATGCCACAGCAGCTGAGGGAAGCTATGAGCAGGGCACCTGGACTGAGGATTGGGACCTTGCTCTATCCGCTGCCGAGAAACTGAATCGTCCTGTATTGGTGAACTTCACGGGATCGGACTGGTGCAGTTGGTGCATCCGTCTGACCAGCGAAGTGTTTAGTAAAGATGAGTTCAACACCTATGCCAAGGACAATTTGGTTCTATTGAAGCTGGATTTCCCTCGGAAACTGCAGCAAAGCATGGAGTTGAAAGAACAAAATGAAACGCGGATGCGCCAGTTTGGCGTGGAAGGCTTCCCTACCATCGTATTAGTCGATAGTGAAGGTAAGGAAATCAACCGTACTGGATATCAACCCGGTGGAGCCGCGAAGTATATTGAGCATCTGCAGGCACTGCTGGCTAAGTAAACATACAAGATGCGAATTGAGCTGGTCTTTTTGGGCCGGCTCTTTTTTTGTCTCTAGCATAAAAAGGTCTTGACGAAAAGAGCATTCACACGCCTCGTGAACGAAAGAAAAAAACGGAGCACGCGAGATGAGTACTACACCACGCGGTGAACGATCCATCATTGCCCTGGTGGGGCGCAGAAATGCCGGTAAATCCAGCCTGATAAATGCCATTGTAGGGCAGGAGATTGCTATAGTGTCCGAAGTGCCGGGTACTACAACTGATCCCGTGGATAAGCATTATGAACTGCTTCCTTTGGGTCCGGTAACCTTTTACGATACTGCCGGTGTGGATGATGAAGGTGAACTTGGCGAGAAACGAGTGGCATCCACCAGGAAGATCCTCTACCGGGCAGATATAGTGATATTCGTGAACGATGGTAGCGCCTTTGATACTCATGAGCTGGCGCTGCTGGCCCGCATCAAAGAGATGGAGATTCCCACTCTGATGGTCTTTAACAAGTGCGATCTGAGGTCTGTGGATCAAGCAAACCTGGATTACTGCGAATCTAACAACATTGAATACACTCAAGTGTCTGCGCGTAGTGGAAAAGGGATCAGAGAGGCCAAAGAAAAGCTAATCTCTATGGCTCCCAAGTATCTAAATGAAGATAGAGTTATCCTTGGCGACATGCTAAGAGGGAAAGCCCGTGTGATCCTGGTGTGTCCCATCGACAGTGCGGCGCCGAAAGGTAGGTTGATCCTTCCGCAAGTGCAGGCCATACGGGATGTTTTGGATTCCGACGCTATCTCCATCGTGGTCAAGGAAACCGAGCTGAAAGATGCTCTTGCCATGCTGAAAGAGCCACCCGATATGGTGATTACAGATTCACAGGCCATTGAGCAAGTGAACCGTGATACCCCTGTCGGCATCGAACTGACCACTTTCTCCATACTCTTTGCTCGCTACAAGGGCGAACTGGATGTCCTGATCTCTGGCATCGCAGCGATTGATAATCTGCGGGATGGGGATAAGGTCTTGATAGCTGAAGCATGTTCGCATCACGTGCAAAAGGATGACATCGGCAGAGTGAAGATACCCCGGTGGCTATCCCAGTACAGCGGCAAGAAGCTAGCCTTTGAAACCTATGCCGGACACGATTTTCCTGATAACCTGGAGGATTACGCCGTTTGCATTCACTGCGGGGGCTGCATGATCAATGCGATGGAAATGAATCGCAGGATACTGGAATGTCACCGTCGAGGAGTCCCCATCACGAATTATGGACTGGCCATTACCAAACTGCTTGGGGCATTTGACCGCGCGATCGCACCGCTGATGAGGGTGAAGAAATGAGCTATAGAGTATCGGTATTACAGTACAAGCCGGAATTTCTGGCCACGAAGAAGAACTTCATTAGGATCGCGGAAATGCTCTCCCAGGTAGAAAGCGACCTGGTGGTTCTGCCGGAGCTGGCGTTATCGGGATATGTGTTTGACGCGCTGTCCGAAGTGGAGTCAGTGGCTGAAAGCATCCCCTCTGGAGAAATCTTTCAAGGCTTTATCAGGCTGGCTGCAGAACGCGACATCAGCATCGTTTATGGCTTTGCCGAGAAGGCAGGGGATGTTTATTATAACAGCTGCGCACTGGTAAATCCCGATGGGACATATCACATCTACCGCAAAATACACCTATTCAACCGTGAGAAACACTTTTTCACGCCGGGAGACCGTCCTTTTGCTGTTCACTCTGCGAAGAAAGGGATCAAGGTGGGACTGATGATCTGCTTCGACTGGCAGTTTCCTGAGGCTGCAAGATCCCTGGCCCTGTTGGGGGCGCAGATAATCTGCCACCCATCAAATCTGGTTCTCCCATGGTGTCAGGAAGCCATGAAAACTAGAAGCTTGGAAAACAGAGTATTCTCGATCACTTCAAACCGCACCGGCACAGAAGTCAACGGCGCTCAGAGCGAGTATTTCACTGGAATTAGTCAGATATTAGGCACTAAAGGTGAAGTACTGATTCGTTTGAATGACACCGAAGAGGCGATTTATACGGTAGAGATTGATCCTGATCTTGCTGCCAATAAGGCAGTTACTGAACGCAACAACGCTTTTGCCGACCGCAGAATGGACATGTATCACCTTTCATGAAAGATAAAGACAAACGCATCAAAGAACTTCAAGCCGAGATCGCCAGGCACAACGAACTATACTACCAAAAGGCCGATCCTGAGATTAGTGACTTTGAGTACGATTTGCTGGTACGTGAACTGCAGGATCTCCTCGGCGATAGCGAATTGGCGATATTGGGAGAGGTGGGAAACGACCTCGGCAAAGGCTCCAAAACCATCGCTCATAAACAGCGTATGATTAGCCTGGACAATGCCTATAATCTCGATGAACTGCGCGCCTGGTGGGATAGGGTATCACTGGAACTCGGTTCACGGCCCACGCTGTGTCTGGAACTAAAAATCGATGGCTTTGGCATCAATCTCTTCTTTCAAGGTGGGCAGATGTTGTACGCTACCACTCGAGGCGATGGCCAGGTGGGGGAGGATGTAAGCGCCAATTTCATGACCATCAAGGGGATCCCGCATCAGATCAATCACATGGCGGATATCGAAATTCGCGGTGAGATATACATCCAAAAGCAGGATTTTGCTCTCATGAACGAAGAGCGCCAGAGGGATGGTGAGAAGCTCTTCGCCAATCCACGCAACGCTGCTGCCGGGTCGATCAAACTAAAGAACAACGC
>JAEWNJ010000147.1 GCA_023392795.1 Candidatus Cloacimonadota bacterium | reverse complement strand
TGCCCCAGCACCATTTTTCATTGAGGTATTATGACTTACACTCCCGGGATAGGATTCGGCGGCGTTCTGGATGGTGACAATGAAGGCCTCAAGGAACCATTACTGATCATGATTGGCGGCGCTCCCGGAACGGGTAAGAGTTCGGTGGCGTCACGGCTATATCGCAGGCTGGAAAACAGCGTATGGCTGGATGGTGATGATCTCTGGCGGATGAATCCCTTTCGGGTAACCGAACGGCGCAAGGAAATGGTGCTCAATAACGCGGCTTTCATGCTTGATTCCTTCATCAAGGAGTCCTTTTCCTACATCATCTTTTCCTGGGTGATGCACGAGCCGGACATTGTTCAGAGAATACTAGGGCGAATACCGGAATCCGGATACAGGATGCTTCATTACACTCTGGTTTGCGCTGAAACTAAGCTTTTGCAGCGGATATCGGGCACGAATCGGGATCCCGGGCTTTGTTTGGCACGCTTGCATTCAGCCCGTGAAAACTATCCGGAGGCTATCGATACGGACAACATGAGTGTGGAAGACCTTGTACAATATGTTTTGCGGGATATTCAGGCGGGGTAATGGATATCGAATATCGTGTTTAGGTGGAAATGCCATAATCCCTGCCCGGCGAAACTACCCAATATCATATGGGCTTCACTGGCTTCCTGGCCACTTGCAACCCTGTTGGATTCCTCTTACGTCCCACGTGAGAGGGTGGCAAGAGGGTGGTAACAGCACTGGAAACCAGAAATGGATTAGAAGGAATCAAGGAATGGACAGGCGATTGTAGATGCGGCGGGCGTACCGCCTATCTTTCTTACTTGTAAGCGATATTCAATGGCGCTTCAGGCGAGTGCTCGTACGCCAGTTTGTACAGAGGCTTGATCTCTATACTCGATCACTCTTTGATAATCGAGAAAAAGACATTCATCACAGTGGAAGCCAGATAAGAACAGGCAATAGCAGCAAAGCAATCCACAGAGGAACAAACAGATCCCGCCAACTAAAGTTCTGGGAATTGAGTGAACTGCGTTTGCCCTTGCTGCGAAATCCCCTCAGCTCCAGCGCGATGGCTTGTGAACTGCTTTGGAGGATGATCTCAGCCACCGTGGCAATTGAGATGATCTTGTAAATCTCCAGCTTCTCTTTTAGCGGCAGCTTGGAGATGAGGATCCCGCGGAGCTTCAGTTCCTTCATCTGAGCCCGGAAGTTCATGCTCAGCTGCGGGACCAGGTGTGCCATATACGAGATCATGAAGCTGAGTTCTTCCGGCAGACGGATCTTGGCAAAGGCAGCTCTATACAGGGTAAAATCCATTTTGGACAGGCTGTTTGCCACCATATAGATTACCGCCAGGCGAAGGCCCAGCACGGCAGCCATGGTGATCCCATCGCTGTGGATGCTGAGGATGCCCAGGTTCAATATGGGGACCCCGGTGCGGGTGAAAAGCAGTTGGATGAGCATCACGCTGAAGAAGAGCCAGAGATAGCGTTGCAGCCCGATTAGTCGTCTCCCCATACCGCCGGAGCCTTCCCGCCAATCCAGCAGCCAAGCCAGGAGAAAGAGCAATAGCTGGCAAAGGGGATTACTGATGGCAATGGCCAAACTGCTGTAGAATACGCAGATAACGATGTATGACAGCGGATGCAGGAGCCGCTTCATGAGAGGATGCCCCCCTCCAATCTCAAGCTCAGGTCAAAAATGCCGGGCCGGGCAAAATCATCGTGACTGATCGCCAGGATACCTCTATGCTTTGCCAGTTCATTGCAGAAGACCAGCTTGCGCACGTCGTCCAATCCGGGTAAAGCTTCGTCCAAAATCAGGTAGTGATCACGATGCAGCAAAGCCAGCGACAACACATAGGCCTGTTTAGTGCCGGTGGATAACTCTCGTAGAGGCAGCCGGAACAGCGCGGGATCAAAACCCTTTAGTAAAGGCAGCGAGCCCAGATCCTCCAGCTTTAGCTTCAAGCCCGCAATTTGCCAGATGCGCAGGTCCTGTTCGATGGTGAGCCCCAGAATCCTGCTGGCAGCATCCTGCGGGACGTAGAAAAAGTTACACTCTTCATCGGCAATGATATCCCCCGCGCAGTAATGCAATTCCCCTACCAGGAGCTTGAGCAGAGTGCTTTTCCCACAGCCGTTTTCGCCCCGGATCAGGATATTTTGATGACGTGAAAAATCCGCGCTGAACTGATCGAAGATTTTCTCCTGTCCCGGATAGGCATAGCTGATCTTATCGATGCGAAACATCAGTGACCGATCCTCATTCTGCGGTCGCATCCTGCCAGGAGTGTGGAATTGTGGGTTGCCATGATCACCATCCGGCCTTGCTCTTTTAGTTCTAAAAGCCAGTTTTGCAGGAGCTGCAGGGAGCTGGGGGAAAGTCCGCGCTCAGGTTCATCCAGCAGCAGAATGGGGGAATCCATGGCATCGCACATAGCCAGGACCACCAGTTTCTGCTCTCCGCCACTAAGCTGTAGGGGAGCTTTATCGATCAAGGCAGAGATTCCGAAACGCGCGGTAGCGGCATCGATCCGCTGGCGAATAATGGGTGCTGGAATAGCCATGTTTTCCAGGGCAAACGCCAATTCATACTCCACCGTGGGAAACATGAACTGGCTTTTGGTGTCGGATAGGGACACCGCCATGATGCGGTAGATCTCACTCAGAGGCATATCCATGAGGGAGCGCTCTTTGTAATATATCTCGCCACTGCGTGCGGCACTGATGTAATGAGGGATTACACCGCACAGGGCATGGATCAGGCTGCTCTTTCCCGCCGCGTTCGCGCCGTGAATGCCGAGGCTTTCACCTCTGTGCAGTTCAAACGATAGCTCGCTAAAGACGGGCTGTGCGCAATCCGGATAGTGAACGCTGAGGCTGCGAACCTGGAAATCAGGGGATAAGTTCGAAGAAGTCGGCACTTTCCAGCATCATCGGTTCACCCAGGGCATCGCCAAAGCTGTAGCTCTCGCGGGAGTCATCTTTGGATATTTTCACCTGCGCTTCCGGGCTAAGCTCCCAGGACAATACTTTGGCCAGTGGGATCATTTTGGAGAGGTGCGCGCCGGCGATGACGGCATTGTTATCGCATTGCAGGTAAACCACATCCTTCATCCACATGCCGCCGGGTATCTGCGGGCTCTTCAGGTTGTACTTGCCCTCTGTGGTTAATTCCAATACTGCTCCGGAAAGCTGTGAAGGATAGATCAGGTTTTGGATGAGGCCGTCCGCGCTGTAGATGATGATGTCCTTGATCGGTTTGTCACTGAGATCGGCCAGGAAGAGATCCAGGCTATAGCCCTGCATTTTGGTGAATGGTTTGGGATCTGTCATGAGTTCCTGCGCGGCAAAGAAAGTACTGAAACTGTACAGCTTACTGGGCATAGGCACGTCTTTCTTGTTTTCCAGAATCACCCGGTCCACATCGCGTACCCAGTGCATTTCTCTGAGGAAGGGGAAGATGATGCGGAATTGCTCTTTGGGGAATATTTTGGCGCTTTCAGCGTAAGCCAGCCAACAGGTGAGGGAATCCCATTCCACCTTGCTGAAGCTAACTTCATAGCGGTCCTTGGACAGGAACTTGATCCGGGCAAAATCGCCCAGTTTCTGCTCTGTTAGCCACTTATCGAAGCGAATACCGGTCCAGTTCTGAGTGTTTAGCACTCCGTCTTTTTCGCGGGATGTGCTGAACTCACCGGCTTGCAGCTTGAAAAAAGTCTCATAGGGGTATTCATGCGTGATGCCCTTTGTGTCGATGATCGTAATGGCAAGAGCCTGTGCTGCGAGCAGCACGATTAGTAATGTGAGTAAGTATCTCATCTGATTATCCTTAGTTCTTTTACACTTTTATAGATGCCGAAGCTTAAAACCCCGCCCACTATACCGGAAATCAAGGCCATCCCTGTGATTCCGGCAAGGAAGATGAAGGGATGCTTAAAGATGATAATCCCCGTCAGCAGAGCGCCCAAAGCATTTGCTGAGGCACAGATGGTCATCTGTACCCAGATGTTCTTCCGATGCCGCAGGGCAAAATACACCAGATCGGCCAGAATGCCCGGCAGAGTGTATGTGATCAGGGATACAGCGCCTTGATTGCCGCTCATCCCCATCACCAGGACGCCGATGGCCTGGATGATGCCAAATAGAGTGCCAGTGTACGCTTTATCGACGATCACCATCGCCAGCACCAGCCACATCAGGTAAAAGCCCCCGCCAAAAGATCCGCCGGGGATGCCCAGAGGGCTGGAAATCATCTTAAAAAAAGGACCCACTACGGGTTTAATGGCTATTCCAACCGCCGCGAAGGCTGCGATCAGGATCAGATCTCGGACGTTAAAGCGCTTTAGCATAGTTCCTTCCTAACAGATCCGAGTCTCTGTCCCGGTCTCGGAATCAAAGAGGATCATGGCGATTCCGGCCTCTTTGAGTAGCTGTTCACCCAATTGATCAGGATAGGTATGGGCGATGTAAATGGTTCTGATCTCGGCGTTGATGATCATCCGGGCGCAAATACTACAGGGCTGGTGAGTGCAATACAGCGTGGTGCCGCGCGTACTGCTGCCATTGATGGCGGCCTGGATAATCGCGTTTTGTTCCGCGTGTACGCCACGGCAGAGCTCGTGCTTCTCCCCGGAGGAGACATTCAGTTGTTCCCGAAGGCATCCGGTTTCAGAGCAGTGTGGGCTCAGCTTGGGGCTGCCATTATAACCTGTGGAAATCACCTGATTATCGCGCACCAGAGCTGCTCCGACCGCTCTTCTGAGGCAGGTGCTGCGTTTGGATGCCAGAAAGGCCATTTGCATGAAGTATTCTTGCCAGGAAGGACGCTCGATCATAGTTGTTCCTTGTATTTAGATACTTTTTGCCAGCTTTGAACTTGACAGGATTCTGTCAAATGGATTCTTGCGGTATGATCCACAGCGTTCCCGGTTCAAAATCCATCCTACAAAGGTTGCTAGTGCTATTGGCACATAGCAAGGGGGAACTTCGCGTCCATAACTACAATACCTGTGATGATGTATTGGAGATGGAAAGAGCCCTGCAGATCTTTGGTTATGAGGTGGATCGAAGCAGGGATACGGCCAACTTTCGCTACTCGGAAGCCAGGCATCGGCAGAGCAGGCATGACTACTCCTTTGAAGCATCGGCAACTGCATACCGTTTATGGATCAGCGTGCTGGCCAATCTGCCGGGGATCAGATCTCGGGTGAAGGCTTCAAAGCTGCTCCATTCCAGGGGGATTGCGCCTCTGTGCAGTGCCTTGCGAAGCCTGGGCGCGGGCTGCCGGGAGATTGATCATAGCTTGATCATCGATGGAATAGCACTGCCGGGAGGAATTCTGAGCCCGGAGATGCATCTCAGCAGCCAGTTTGCCAGTTCGCTCCTTCTGGCAGCGCCATTTATGACCGATGATATTACTCTTAGATTGCCTGCCAATCCTGTTTCGATTCCATATCTGAAGCTCAGCGAGCAGATGTTGCAACTGTTTGGCGCGGAGGTGATTGAATCCCCTTCTGCCATAACAGTTAAGCGGGGGGATTTTTGGCTCACGGAAGAATTCACCGTGGATTCAGATCTTTCCACCGCGGCATTTCTGGCGATTGGGGCGGCTCTTGGCGATGAAGTTACGGAGCTGCGCCTGAGTCTGCACCCGGAACTTGTTCAGCCCGATCTGGCAATCTGGAGCATCCTGACCGATATGGGAGCGCGAATCGAAAATACCGAAGCTGTGTACCGCGTTCATCCCTCGCGATTGCGTGGAATCAGCCTTGATCTCAGCGATAATCCCGATCTGATGCCGGTGCTCAGCATTGCCGCCCTGTTTTGCTCCAGCCCTTCGCGGTTCAGCGGTATTGGCAGATTAGTTCACAAGGAGAGCAACCGCGTACAGGGTATTGCCAGAGCGCTGGATGCTCTGGGTGCCTGCTATGATTTGGATGATGACGCAATCAGCATCGCACCCCTGGATTCAGAACCCCCACCCTGTACTTTGGATACGCAACATGATCATCGGCTGGTGATGGCTTTCAGTCTTCTGGCCAGGCGATTCCCTCAGGTTCAGCCAAGTGAGCGTGCTTCACTGAGTAAGTCTGTTCCCATTTGAATAGGCAGATAGATAGCTTTTTTCAATCAACAACGAGGAAAAGAGGATTTTCCTGGTAATGCATGGCAATCCGCGAGCAGAGACCAGCCTAATTGTACATCGTACATCCTACATTGTACATTAAAAAAAGGCCACCCTTTAAGGCGGCCTTATATCGTCAATTGATAATGGTTTTAGAACTTGTAGGTGAGGCCGATGTTACCGGAAATGGAATTGGAATTGTAAGTACCGATAACGTTGTTCGGAGTTTGATCAGCGGCTTTCACTTCGCGTTCGCTAAACATCACATACTGGCCATTGAGTTCCACCTCAAAAGCACCAAAAGGTCTGCCCCAACCGAGGTTGAAGCTCATTTTATTGCTGATGTCGGAGAGGGTGGGGATTTGTGTTTCTTCGGGGATGGGGGTCTCGTCAAAGAAGAAGCCACCGCGGAATTTGTTGCCACAGGGCATGATGTATTCGGTGCC
>JAEWNJ010000064.1 GCA_023392795.1 Candidatus Cloacimonadota bacterium | reverse complement strand
CCACAGCGGTGATGCTGAGCGCATCGATATACCAGCCGGCTGCAGGTACAGAACCATCGCTGACCAGATGGAACCGCAGCTTGATATTGCTATTCTGAAAGCGGCTAAGATTCAGCGAGGTATTGCGATACGTCGATCCGGATGTCCCTGTACGGGCATCAATGGTAAAGGTGTTTGAGCCCTGGACCACCTCTACATAGGCGAAGTCCCAGGAACTCTCCAATTCGAACCATTCGCTAAAGTTCAGCTCTACATAGCTGGCGGCAGGTAGGGGGATCAAGGGACTGGTGGCTGTGATGTTGGCGTTGTTGGCATACAGATCATCAAGCCCCGTAGCCAGGCAGTGTTGCCCCTCAGCCGCTCCATTGGGACCAATGATGGGATCCCCGATTTCCCAGTTATTCACCAATTGCCAGGATGAAGCGCTCTCAAAATTTTCAGACCACACTACTTGCCGCGCGCCTACGGCAGCTTTGCTGTCCAGACGTGAATTGTGATGCCGGGGCTGTGGGAACTCATCGAAGCAGCCCTTTGGGAAAATAGGCTCCTGAGTAGCCAATAAGCTGAAGGCCAGCGCGATAAAAAAAAGTGTAACATACAGTCTTTTCGTACTCATGATATCCTCCCTGTATTGCCTAAAAGTTATAGCAAGAAACATTCCATGTTTTCATCTAATAGTAATTTTTTGTATTTCAGGTTGCTATTCTGTAAACCTTAGCCCGGGTAGACTGATAGTTCAGAGCTTTGAGCATGGATCATGCTTGCTTGCAGAATTGGCGGATCTGAATTGATGAGGGTAATAAACGTCCCTTGGAGAGGGGCTTCGCGTTGGTAGCACCCTCTTCAGGCTTTTGATCAGGCGGCTGTCATGCCTTTATCAAGCCTTAATGATTTAGGCTTAATAAAGGTTATATGAAGCAGTGATAAAAGCCGTCAAGAGAGCGCTCCAAACAAGAGTGTCCCGGAAGGCGCACATGTCTCAGAATTCCACTTGGGTAGCAGCTATGGATGGCCTGCGCATCCAAAAGCATTCGCGTTCGATATAGTAAACGGATTTTGCCTTCCCTTGGTTTACAAAACCGCGGCGCCCAAAAATGCAGACTGCAGGGCCAAAAAAAATCTTTACAGATTATGAGGGCTATTTATAGTGTGAACCTGAGTAAAAAGCAGATCAATCTGCTTGTCTGACAGGATAGTATAACAGCATTACAGCATAAGGAAACGCGATGAAAAAGCTCTTTTTGATGCTCTTTGCCCTGATTTGTGTAGGGTTTCTCGCCGCCAAGGTGGATTTGAATACTGCCACCATCAGCGAACTGATGCAGCTTCCGATCTCGGAGATGCAGGCGCGTGACATATATGAATACAGGATTTTTGTGCACAGATTTCAAAGCATCTACGACCTCAGGGATATAGAATCCATCGATCAGCGCACGTTGGACAGTCTGAAGCCTTTGGTGGTAGTCTCTCTGGTCACTGAGACCGATGAAGTGGCAGCCCGCCGCGAAGAAATTCGAGATCTTTTGGAGCGCATGGACAGCAATGAAGGCTCCTCGGAAGGCATGGCGGACGTCTGGGAAGATTATCTGATGACGCCCCAGAACGTCAATCGCATGCACTTCGACGATCTGGTGAGCCTGCCAAACGTCTCGGCGATCGATGCCGTTGCCATCTTGAAAAGGGTGGCGCGGGGCGATACCATCGCCGATACCAGGGATCTGCGCAACACCATGGGGCTTTCCCATTATGGCTATACAAACCTGCGAAGTTACGTATATTACCGTGAAGCGCCGGTGAAGAATAAGCTGATGACGGACGCGCAGTTCCAATATTATACCCGCTTCTTTGAAGAGGGGCAATACGACATGCTGCATGAAGCCTTTGTGCCCAAGGATTTCGGCAATTCATGGGTGAGCATCCCTCATGACAAGCGGATATCTTATTGGGGATATTACAATCTGGACAAGATAGATCCCGATATGCTGCTCAAACTGCGGATGCGGTATGGCAACAACTACAAGTTTGGCCTGATGAATTACAACGCGAAGGCTCATCCCGGGTGGGCAGACATGGACATGGACGACTTTGTGAAGAGCAGCAAGTATTATGCCGGCTATGAAAACACAGAGTTACCCGTGCTGGACAACACTTCTCTGAAGCTGTATCTGGGGCATTATCGCGCCACTTACGGCGAAGGTCTGGTGATGGAAAACACCGATTTTTATAGTGCCCGCAAGACCGGCTTTGGCTTCAGCAAACGCATCATGGGCATCACCCCCGATCTTTCACGCACGCAGGAATATGCCCTCAAAGGTGCCGCTGTCGAGATCGCCAATCCCATGTTTGGAGCTTCTTTCTTTGTCTCTTCCGATGATAAAGACGCCCTGGCCTATGTGAACCGTGACGGTTCCTATGTGATGCGCGACCGCTATGGCAACGACGTATTTACCGATGAAAACGGCCAGTATATCATCCAAAACAACGCTCGTGTTTACACTTATGAAGACGGCAACGCGGTGAATGGTGACAAACGCAAATTCTTCGGCTACATCAATCCCACTCTGGGCTATGATAACGACACTCTGAAGGAAGGTGAGGCGTGGTTCAACTCCGTGATGAATCCCACCCCCGCGCCGGGACAGAGCTACGAAGCCTTTGCCATGCCATATATCAATCTGGCCACGCGTACCGATGCCATGAAGGAAAAGCTCTGGGGTACGCATCTGCAGTTTAGCCCCATCATCGGCACCAAGCTGGGCTTCACCACTTACACCGCTTTGTACGAAAACGCGCATCTGGTGGTGCCGGATTATAACGATCTCCTTCCTACCATCATCCGCGATTCTTATTATTATTCAAAGCTGCAAAAGACGATGAACGCGGAGCTTTCCGGTCTTTACAGCACACAAACCGATCTGTATAGCAGAGATTACCGCCGGGTGCTTGGCTTCGACGCCAGCGCTGTCTTGGGAAATACCTCATTGCAAGGCGAATACGCGGAACTCAGCGTGGATGGCGACGATTTCAAGATGGGCGACGATCCCAAAGCCTATCTGATGAGCGCCTATACCCAGTATGAGAATCTGTATTTCCTCACCCTCTTCCGCAATTACGATGTGGGTTTTGACAATCCATACAGCAGCAGTTTTTCCGAACACGAGCGCTTTGACGACACGATCATCGAGAAGAATATATACGCGCTCACCAATCCCACTATCTCCGACCTGTATCAAAATGGCAATCAAAGTCAACCCGAGCGTGGTGTGTATTTTGAAACCAGATACAAATTCAACAATTACTTCACGGTGGGACGCAGCTATCTGGATCTATGGGAACGTCTGACCGACGGCCGCCGCAGCGCACGCTTCCAGAGCGAACTGGAGTTTCGCCCGCTGTATCAGCTCGGTATGCGTCTGCGGTTCAAGAACCAGGTGAACCGCTATGACGATCTGGCGGAGCGCGGAGTATCCAAGACCAATGAATACACCATGGCGCTGCGTACCTTCCTCTCAAATCGTGACTTCCTGGAGTTTGAATACCGTTACAACACTGTCCTCAGCCCGCCATACACTTCGCTTACAAATCCAGCCGCACCCGGAAACAACTCGATGGCAGCGGCCATGACCCTGATGACGGGCGATTATATCGGAGTGAATTACACCCACAATTTCACCCCTTCCCTGAAACTGCAAGGCTCCTTTATCTACTGGTTCGGTCACGGCATTTCGCATTGGGATTGGGAAGATATGGAGATCGACTTTATGGGTGAGAAAGGCGCGAAGGCCTGGGTTGCCCTCTCCAGCCGCATTTCGAACAATATGTATATGAATATCAAGTTCCGCAACAAGACATATCAGGATAAAGAGCTTAGAATCCGTCAGAACAATGATCCCAACCATTCCAACCTGGCTGATCAGCTTACCTATTTTGACCGGGTGGAACACAGTGAAAACACCATCAGACTTTCCCTTGATTATCGCTTCTAACGTGGAGGAAACATGTTATCAAATAGACTAATCACCATCCTTGCTCTTGTACTGCTCGCTTCGACGCTTAGCGCGTGGAGTGTTACCGACACCTATTTCGGCAATCGCTACGGTTCCATGGATGCCCGCTCTTTCGCGATGGGAAGCGCAGGTGTATACAACGAATTTCGCCCCGGGGGGATTGCCGATAACCCGGCTAACCTCACCCTGATGAAGAGATTCATCGGAATACAGGCCAATACCGTGATCAACCGGGCAGAAGACACCCGCATGATCCCGCTTTATAACTCTTTTGACAATTACATCGATGATGCCGTGTATGCTTCTAACATCAATGCCTATACCAATTTTGCCGGAGCCAGCTTTATCTCCTCCTCCTACCAAAACATCAGCTTCGGATTGGGTGCTTATCATCGGCCTTATGCCAGCTTTGAAGGCAAATACCGCGAAGAGATTAGAAACAACCGTAATACGGATAACGACGGCTATCCTGAAAAAATCGCCCAGAATGACATCGAGAATAGCGGCAACCTGTATTCCACTGGAGTCGTACTCGGCGCAGCCTATGCTCTCTCCGATTACCTGGATCTCAACCTGGGGCTGGATGTATCGCTGCTGAAAGGCAGTATCGAAGGAACACGCACCATCAAATGGTCTCAGTGGTCGTTGGATCAAATGGATGATGGAGTGGTGCTGCCAGAATACATCAGAGAGACAGATTGGGAGATCAGTGATAAGCAAATGAAGCTGGGCATGGCTTTGCGAATGGGTCCTCGCTTTGGTCTTGCTGCTACTTTCGTTCCCGCCAACTCTGTGGAGATCACGGGAACCGAGTGGAGCCGGCGCGATGCATATCGCAATACTCCCATGGACAGCACTTTCACAGTGTTGGATGGCGATC
>JAEWNJ010000044.1 GCA_023392795.1 Candidatus Cloacimonadota bacterium | reverse complement strand
TCCCTCAAAAAAGCCTTCCCGGAAGCCAACGTATAGAGAGCCAACCCCTGTTGATCCCCGATTGTTGCGTGTTTGGTCAATTAGTTCAGGAATAGTAGTCTGTTGCTTCCTTCATCCATTCGTCGATAGCAATGTGCTGTGGGCATTTGGGGAGGCATGCACCGCAACTAATACATTTATCTGCCCGGTTGGCTTCAGGAATGAACATCCCATATTCCTTTTTCTGGCGCTCCTTATTTTCGAACATCAAGGCCTCTGAGTACATCCCGAGGACGGATGGGATATCCACACCCTTTGGACATGGCATGCAATAACGGCATTCGGAGCAGATGTAAGGGAGTTTGTTCAGGTAGGCTCTGCGTGCTTTGTTGTACATGGCGAGCACTTTGTCGTCTAGAATGTTAGCCTTTGCTTTATTGGCATATTTGAGGTTTTCTTGCAGCTGCTCCATGCTGGACATACCGGAGAGTAACACAGTGCATTCCGGAATGTTCCATACCCATTCCAAGGCTCGCTGAATGGCGTTTCGCCGGTCTTTTGCCCACACTTTTGCCACTTCCCCGGGCATGGTCTGTACCAGTTTCCCGCCTCGAAGCGGTTCCATGCTGATGATGCCGACGCCCTTATCTGCAGCAATCTTCAAGCCTCTTAATCCAGCCTGATAGTGGGTATCGAGATAGTTCAGCATAAACTGGGTGAAATCCCAATCCCAGGAATGCAGGATCTTCTTGAAGGTGGGATAGTCATCATGAAAGGAGAAACCGGCGAAGCGGATTCTGCCGTCGGCTTTCGCCTTGGCCAGGAAATCGAACACGCCCAGCTTCTTCATCGCTTTGAAGGAGCCTTTATTCAGCGCGTGCAAGAGATAGTAATCAATGTAAGTTGTTCCCAATCTGGCTAATTGCTCATCTAAATACTTATCCATATCCTCTCGAGTCTTTACCTTCCAGCAGGGTAACTTGGTGGCCACATACACAGTCTTCCTGTCAATCTGTTTGAGAAACTTACCAACGAAGGGTTCGCTTTCACCACCATGATAGGGCCAGGCAGTGTCAAAGTAACTCACGCCCTTGTGGTAAGCTTCCTTCAGCATCAGCATCGCCTGTTCTTCGTCGATCTTTCCCTCTTTCGTGGTGGGTAGCCTCATACACCCGAATCCTAGAGCAGACAGTTTATCTGGGGACTTTGGCATTTTGCGGTATTTCATGCTTTCTCCTTGTGAAAGTGTTCATATATGGTTTGGGCAGACTTACTGCCAATTCCTTTTATCTTTACCAATTCTTCGATCTCCGCTTCCTTTACCCGTTCAACGCTACCCAGTTCTTTGAGTAGGAGAAACTTGGTGCTCTCCCCCACACCGGGGATATCCTCCAATTCACTGATCAGCGTGCGCTTGTTGCGGCGGCTGCGATGAAAAGTAATGGCAAAGCGATGCGCTTCATCGCGAATGGTGGTGACCAACCGCAAGGCAGATGAAGAGCGAGGCAGGATGATAGATTCAGAGTATCCGGGCACGAAGATTTCTTCTGCCCGTTTGGCCAATGATACGATGTATATATCTGAAAAGGCTGATTCTTCCAGGATCTTGCTGCTGGCATTGAGCTGACCCTTCCCTCCATCTATGATGAATAGATCAGGTTTCATCTCAGCTTCGCGTTCCAATTCATTCAGAAAGCGTCCCAGGGTTTCCTGCAGAGCGGCAAAATCGTTCTGAGTATCAATGGTGCGGATGATGTAATGCCTGTAGTATTTCTTTTTGGCTTTACCGTTTTCGAAGTATACTGCGCTGGAAACTGTGTCTGTGCCCTGGATAGTGGAGATATCCATGCAGACAATCTTGCGGGGCAGCCGGTTCAGGCCCAGGCTTTCCTTCAGTTCCTGGATGGGATAGATAGTTCGATTCGCCTTGCGAAGGTGGGATAGTTTCTTCTCTTCGATCAAGTGAAAGGCATTGCGCTTTGCCATGGCCAGCAGTTTGCTGCGTTCCCCTCTTTGAGGAAGTGACGTCCTATGCTTCAGCCAGGCGCTGAGGGCTTCGTAGTCGTCAGGTTCAAATGGCAGAAGGATCTCACCCGGGAGATCGTCGCGCTGGGCGTAATAGAGCTTCAGAAAGGACGCCAAAATGTGTTCCCTACTTTCATGTGCCACGTTTTTAAGCGGGTAGTTCTCTTGATTGATGATGGCGCCTTCCTGCATCTTCAGGATCAAACACACCGCGTCGTTATCTTCCTGATAATACCCGATGATATCAATATTGCGCTTATCAGCATAGAAGACCGTTTGCCGCTTTTGAATCTTTTGAATGGCGATGATGCGATCGCGGATTCTGGCAGCTTCTTCAAACTTCAGGTCAGCGGAAAGCGCGTTCATTTCCTCGCGGTATTCATCCAGCACTTCCTCGTAGCGTCCCTCAAAAAAGCGGATCATCTTGTTCACGATCAGCATATACTGCCCCTGCGAGATCTTCCCTATGCAGGGAGCGCTGCACTTCCCCAATTGGTAATTGATACAGGCTTTGCTAAAGACCACCTTCCCAATGGGAATCTTACGCGTGCAATCTCTGATGGGGAAAAGCCATTCAAAGCTGCGTAAGGTGCGGCGCAGGGACTGGACGTCGGTGTATGGACCAAAATAGCGCGAGCCGTCCTTTACGATATCCCGGGTAACAAACACACGTGGAAAATCCTCATAAAGAGTTACCTTCACATATGGATAACGTTTATCGTCCTTGAGCAGGATGTTGTATTTGGGCTGATGCCGCTTGATCAGGGTAGCTTCCAGCAGGAAGGCTTCCGCTTCGCTATTGGTGATGATGTATTCCAGTTCGGCGATGTGCTTCACCAATTGCTCGGTCTTGGGATCCTTGGGTCCCGAACTCAGATAGCTTTTCACCCTGTTCTTCAGTAACAGGGCTTTACCCACATAGATTACTTCGCCTTTGTCATCCTTCCAGATGTAGATGCCCGGGCTTTCGGGCAAAAAGGCGATCTTCTCTGCTATTTGCGGAGTAGGCGCTTGCATAGGCTGGATGTAGCTTCCCGTAAGTAACTGAGCTTTAGTATCATGCCCAAAAGGTAAAAGAGACTGAAGCACAGGATGGCAATCAATCCGGACTTGAACACCAGACCAATCTTTGAATACCACATCAGTGATGCATTTAGCCATGATCCGCAGATCAACGCCACTATGCAGATACCCACGCTTTTAGCGAGATTGCTGCCAATCCCCGCAAAACTCACCTGGGGCAGACTTCTGGCAATGAGCACTCTCAGGAGGAGGTAATTTACCAGCGCGGTGATGGAGGTGGAAAGTGCCAGACCACGATGCGCCATGAATTGCATCAGGATAAAGTTCAGCGAGATATTCAAAGCGACCATCGCCGCGGCAAGCTTTACCGGAGTCTTGGTATCGCCATGCGCGTAAAACAGCGGGGTAAGCGTCTGATTCAGGCTGTAAAAGATCAGGCCAATGGAGTAGAAGATCAGCGCCTGGGCGGTCATGAAGGACGCCCTGGCGTCAAAGGCACCGTGATTAAACAGGATATCCACATAGTCTGAGGCTGAGATCAGGATGAGCGTGGTGACCGGCAGCATGATGTAGCTGAGGTTTAGCGTGGTAAAGCGGATGCCGCGTGAAAGCTCGGCATAATCCTGCTTGCTCACCAGTCTGGAATACATCGGCAACACGGCGGTGGATGCGCTGATGGCAAAGATGCCCAAAGGAAGCTGCATCAAGCGGTTTCCATAGCCCAAAGCTGTGATACTGCCCACGGGTAAAAAGCTGGCCATCAGAGCGTCGGCAATCAGATTTACTTCTCTGATCCCGATCCCCAACATGGCAGGAACAAAGCGTTTCCAGAGCGTTACCAGGGCTTCACTGCCCAGATCCAGCAAGAAACGGAAGCGATATCCCACTTTCTTCAAATATGGGAAGTTGACCACCGTCTGCAGGATTCCACCCACAAAGACGCCCCAGCCAGCGACGTAGATCAGCTTTTCGGCTGGCATTTTCCAGATCAGCCAGGGCAGGACAACCATCAGGATCATGCCGATGTTTAAGAGAGCGCTGGACAGACCGGTCATAAAGAAATAATCGTGGGAATTGAGGATGGCGATGAAGGTGGAGGACAGGCCAATGAAGAAAAGATATGGAAAGATGATCCGGGTAAGCTTGATTGCGACTACGGTGCTGGCTGGATTCAATCCAGGATAGAGCAGCTTTACAATCAGTGGAGCAAACGCGATCCCAATCACAGTTAGGATCAGGAGAAACAGCGTCAGCACGCTGAGCATGTTCAACGCAAAGTCGATCTGATGCTGGCGGTCCTTCTTGTAGCCGATATCATTGTAAATGGGGACGAATGCCGTAGACAACGCACCTTCTCCAAATAGCCTGCGTAGCAGATTGGGTATGTTGTAGGCAATGTTGAAGGCATCGTTCAGGTATCCGCCGCCAAAGAAAAATGCCATCACCTGATCGCGCACCAATCCCAATATGCGGCTCAGAAACACCGCGATGCTCATCACGCTGATGTTCTTTGCCAGTTTCTTTTCGCTCATGAGCTCTTTCTAAGCAGATTGCGCAGGCTTAGAAATAGATTTAACTGCAAAATACCCGGATTCACGTTTCCGCCAAGCTTGCGATTGTAGTCATCCAGCAACAGCAAAAAACCCGGAACTCTTTCTGTCACTGCATCGTCAGCTAGAGAGCACAGTAATTCCGTTTTGTCCAGATTGGTGATCTCTCCCGGCGCATAACGCACTATGGCCAGATCATTTACGATGATCCCCAGATAGGATATCAGATCGCTCACCTGGTCTTTGCTTTCTTTTCCCTTGGTGGTCATAGCCAGGTATTCCAATCCGGCATCTCTGGCAGCCAGATCCAGCATTTCGAATGCCTTGATGCGTGATGTGTTGCTGCTGTCCTGAGCTACACGGATGGCCATCTTCAAGTTCCCTCCGCTGATCCGGGCTGCGCTTTTGGCCAACACGGTATCCACAGCAAACTGATCAAAAAGGATCTCTTGTATCACTGCTTGTGAGAGTGGTTTAAAATACACTGGCTGGCAGCGGGAAACGATCGTGGGCAATAGCTGCGGCAACCGCTCTGTGATGAGGATGATCACGGTCTGATCGGGAGGTTCTTCCAGCGTCTTCAAAAAGGCATTGGCGGTGGAAGTATTCATCATATCAGCATTCTCGATGATCACAACCCGATATTCACCCTCGTGGATGGACAGATCCAGGCGCTTCATCAGCAGAGTGATGCTTTCTTTGCGGATCTCGGTGGATCCATTGAAATAGAACTCCGCCCAAGGACTATCCTTTTTGTTCTGGATATACGCGCTGTACTGCGCCAGCCCTTCTGGTTCCTTGATCTCGCCATCCGGGCTTAGTTTCAGGTTCGTTGTGGGAAACAGGTAGTGAAAATCCGGATGCTCCAGAGCCAGAAACTTTCTGCATGATGCACAGACTCCGCAGGGGCGATACTCACTGCTGGACAAGCAATTCAGCGCCATCCCGAAATACAGTGCAGTGATGAACTTCCCCACGCCGTCTCCCCCGTGAAAGAGGTATGCCTGCGATATCCGGTTGTTGATAATCGCGCTGCTCAGTAGGCCGATTACCTGATTCTGCCCTTTTATCTTGCGAAACATGCTTTAGACGATTGTGATTTTGCTACGTCCGGCTTCATCGCTAATGGAGTATTCAAAGGTTTTGCGAACGATGGGGCTTTCAAACTCCGAGGCCAGGATGTCGTAGATCAGGATGTCGTGATATTCACCGGCCATAAATTGGGCATTGCGCCGCGCGCCAACATACTTGAATCCGACCTTTTCGTAGCATTTCACGGCTCGGCGGTTGAACTTCACCACTTCCAGAGAGATGCTATTCAGATTCATGATATTAAATCCAAAATCCAGGATCAGAGACGTTGCTTCCGCACCGATACCCTGGTTCCAGTAAGTCTTTTCACCGATGAATATGCCAAAGGAAGCATTGCGATTGACTTCGTTTACATTGTGCAAACCGCAATTGCCGATCACTTTGTTTGTATCCTTTTCAACGATCGCGAAGATGATGGAATGTGCCATCAGGTGTTTCAGGATATCCCGTTCCTTGTCAATATCCACTACTTGCGCTGAAAACAAGACAAATTGGCCAATCTCCAGATCGTTTACCCACTCGGTATAGCGCTCCGCGTCTTCCAGTGATACCGGCGACAGGTAACACTTTTCTCCTATAAGCTTGCGAAAGTATTTCATGATCTACCTCGATTCTTTCGTTTATCTTCAATCTCACAGTCCCCCGATTCTGTCAAGCAGATTGTGGTCTTTTTATAAAGACTTTCATGCCTTTTAGGCACAATCTTGCCCTCTGCTATCCTGGACTCAACACAAAAACCTCTCGAACACCTCCCGAACCAGGTACGGGAAGTGTTCGAGAGGTCTTCGGGTTAGATTGCAGCTACAAGGGGGAATGTGGAAAGGGCTGCTCTGGTAAAGCAGCCCATATCAGTAGATTACTTGGATCAGATAATTAGCTTCATCTGCTCAGATCAATCTTGTCGTCGAGCATCTTGATGAATGCCACCAAGAGTTTGACGGCATTATCCAGATCGGTGAGACTGATCACTTCATTGGGGGAATGCATATAGCGATTTGGGATGCTAAGGACAGTAGTGGCCACACCACCTGCTTGAGCGTGGATCCCATCGGCGTCTGTTCCCGTGCGGCCGGGGGCAATCTCTATCTGCAAGGGGATCTTATGTTTCTTTGCCAGTTCGCGCAACACACTGTTTACTTTTGGATGCAAAGCAGCGCCCAGCGCCAACACAGGCCCCTTGCCCAGGCTAACATCGCCGAACACACGTTTGTCTGCACCAGGGATGTCTGAGGTAAAGGTAACGTCCACTGCGATGGCAATATCAGGCTTGATATTGTATGAACTGGTGATGGAGCCCTTCATGGTGGTTTCTTCACCCACCGATGCTACGGCAAAGTAGTTCGCTTTCAGTGGTGCTTTAGCCAGTTCTTGCATGACGGCAGCGGCGATATACACGCCTACTTTGTTGTCGGTAGCTTTACTGACAATACGATCTTCAGATAGTTCTTCAATATTGCTATCGTAAGTAACTATGTCACCGATACTTACCTTGCTCTCAGCATCAGCTTTATCCTTGGCTCCGATATCGACCCAAAGGTCTTCCAGCTTCAGTTTTCCCGCTTCTGAATCACCGCGCATCATGTGCACAGCCTTCTTGCCGATGATGCCACGCACCACGTGACCTTCGTGATGGATGTCCAGACGCAAGCCGGGAAGGAGGTTGACATCGAAACCTCCCAGGGTTTTCAGATACAGAAAACCGCTTTCATCGATGTAATTGACCATAAAACCGATTTCATCTGCATGGCCAACGATCATCACCTTCAGTTCTCCGCTGCCGCGTTTGAAGGCGATCAGATTGCCATTGATATCTGAAGAGATATCATCGCAGCTTCCCTTCAGGAACTTGCGGGTGATATCCTGCGCAGCGCTCTCAAACCCTGATGGACTGGGAACACCCAGCAGATCATAGAGATATACTTTATTCTTTGCTTTCATTATCTTCCCTTAGCAGTTATTGGCTTCTTCGTCGGCGAATGGATTGAGGGTTTTCTTTACCACCGGTTTCTCATGCGGGATCAGGCAGAGGAATTTGAGGGTGTCTGTACCGGTATTGCGAAAGGCGTGCATCATACCGGGATCCACATACATGATATCGTTTTCGGCAAAGGGGATATCACCGCGCTCGGTCACCAGAGCTCCCGTCCCGGAGAGACAGTATAGCTCATGCTCCCAATCATGCTGATGATAAGGGGTGTTTCCGCCAGGCTCTACCTCAAACATGCGCATGGCAAAGGTGGGTGCTCCATCTTTTTGGGAAATCAGCCAACGGATTTTGGCTCCCTTGGCACCTTCCACATCTACATTTTCTAGTTCTACATTATCATAATGTACTACTTTCATGGATTCCTCCAGTTACTTATTCTTTTAGTAAAAAGTATAAGTGGATTGTAGCCTTTTGCCACAAGAAGCTATCAACATGGATGTTGATGCTCTGGAATTGCGCGATGAAGGTAGGATAAGGATCAGTAATCGATATCTTCGACGAACGTGGTATCTGGAGGAGCCTGGGGTCCCTTGGAGAGATAAAGCCGCACAGTGCTATTCTTTTCCACTTTGCTTCCGCCCATGGGCACTGTGCGCATCACCGCATTTCGAGGTGCGGTATCGCTATATAGGGAATCCACAATGGTGCTGCGCAGATCATGAGCCCGGATGGCCAGCAGGGCCTCCTGAAAACTGTAACCAGACACGTCAGGAACCTGGACCATTTTACTGCCCTTGCTGATGATGAGAAGCACAGTGCCATCTTCCTTTATGCGGCTGCCCGCCTTGGGAGCCTGCTCCAGCACTTCTTCGGCTTTGGCGGTCTCGGAAAAAAGAGAATCCTTCACCACCACGTGGAGCTTTTCCTGTTGTAATATCCGTTTGGCTTGAACGAGCCCCAGGCCAGTGACATCAGGAGTTTCTACTACCGAAGGACGCCCCAGCACAAAGGGGAAAATTAGCTGTGAAAAGATGAACGCGGTCACGAAGATGATGCCAAAAGCAATTCCCACCAGATAGCCGGTTTTGGTCCAATTGATCTGAGCCATTGTAGATTCCTTCTATTTAGTTCTTTGTAGTTTTGCCCCAAATGCGCCATCCATAAAGTGACGGAAGGGGATGGTCTTCAAGAAGCCGTTTTCGGTGAAATCAACTGGGATATAGTTTTCCGCCCGCACCAGAGTAAACTTGGGATTCCTGGCCAGGAACTTCTCGATCTGCGCTTCGTTTTCCGCTGGATTCATGGTGCAGGTGGAGTAAACCATGAAACCTTCCGGTTTAACAAAGTTGGCAGCATGTTCCAAGGCCTTCTCCTGAAGTTTGATCAGTTCGGCGATGTCATTATGTGCCTGCCAGCGGAGATCTGCCTTGCGGGAAAAAACACCCCAGCCCGAGCAGGGGGCATCGACCAATACCCGGTCATAAGCGGGCGCGACGGGTCCGTATTTGAGCGAATCAGTTACTATCTGAACGATATTCGTAAGCTGCAGACGGTCTGCGGCCTGCTTGAGCAGCTTCATCTTGTTGGGGATCTTATCCACCGCGATAACTTCGCCGGTGTTTTGTAGCTTTTCCGCGATGTAGGTGCACTTGCCACCCGGAGCAGCGAAAAGATCGAGGACGGATTGTTCCGGCTTGGGATCCAGGAGCTCCACTACCAGCGCGGCTGAAGTGTCCTGCACCGAGAAATAACCCTCGGAAAAGGCAACTTCATTTAGCACCTCGCTGCCATGTGTGGTGTGGAACATCATGGGACTTGCCACCGACGGGATTATATCGACTCCCCGGCGCTCAAAGTACGTCATCAGTTTCTGGGCAGTAGTGGCGGTTTGATTTACCCTGATATGCAGCTCAGGATTCTCATTGAAATACAGCGCCAGCATCTCGGTATCTTCTATCCCCCATAGAGAGATCCAGGTCTGAATCAGTTCCGGAGGATAAGAGTGCTCGTAAGCAATGCGTAAGGCTGGATCGTCAGGATAGCTTATCTCTCTATTGCGCAGATAGTTTCTCAGCACTGCGTTGACGAAATCCCCGATCTGAGGGGAAAGCAGAGTCTTGGCCAGTTCCACAGTCTCGTTCACTGCCGCGTGTTCGGGGATGCTGTCCAGATACTTAATCTGATACAGGCCAAGATAGAGCAGGATCTTTATCTTCAGGTCTGTAGTGGCAAACTTCTGGGGATCAGTCAGATGCGTCAGGATGTAATCCAGGTGTTGGCGCATCTTGATCACGCCCTTCACCGTGGTGTAAAACAGGGCAATATCCTGACCTTCGCTCTTTAGTTTCTTGGCTCTCTGCTGTAGCATCGCGTCCGAAAACTCTGAATTCTTGAGCACTTTCAGTATGGTGCTGTATGCTTCGTTGCGAAAGCTCATTTCGCCCTCTGATAGAGACGTTTGATCACTTCTTTGATCAATTGCTCTGTGGGCATTTTTTGATCCTCGTCGCTGAGCATCTTTAGTTCACGCTGGATCAGGGCGACATTGAATCCAAGCGCCATCAGGGCATTCTCCACTTCCAGAGAAGCGTTGTCGCTATGCGCGCTATCATCTACGTAGTCCATCAGCACATGCACCCGGTCTTTTAGCTCCATTATCAGCCGCTGCGCACTCTTCTTGCCAATCCCGGGAACCCTGGTCAGCAAGCCTTCCTCACCACTACGTACACTTTTAACGAAAGCGGAAACACTAAGGGTCGAAAGCACAGAGATGGCGATCTTGGGGCCGATTCCGCTCACGCGTGTAAGAATCTGAAAAAGTTCACGTTCCGCTATGGTGGCAAAGCCGTAGATGCGCACATCGTCCTGGGAAATGGCGAGATAAGCATAGAGGCTGTATTCGCTATCTACGTCTGGTAAAACCTCAAATGTGGAGACGGGAATCTTAAGTTCCCAGCCGATACCTGCGGTTTCGATCACAGCCAGCATGGGTGATTTGTATTTTAGTTGTCCCTTCAAGTAATGAATCATATCCTGTCCTTCCATTTTGTACGGTTAAAATGCGCGGTCGCAATCGCCAATGCGTCATAAGCGTCGTCGCGTAAACTCTTGTGGCTGAGATCATACAATTGGTGGATCATATAGCGCACCTGGGCTTTGGTGGCGTTTCCGTTCCCTACCACAGCCTTTTTCACTTCGCGCGGCGAGTACTCAACCATCGGGATCTGGTGCTGCGCCAAAACTAGCAGGATGACTCCACGCGCATGTCCCAAAGTGAACGTGCTCTTCACATTCTTGGAAAAGAACATTGCCTCCACAGCAGCGCAGTCCGGTTTGTATTCACTTAGGATCTGATCCAGCCTGGCATGCAAAGCACTCAATCTCGCCCCTAAATCAAGCTCGCGGGTTACGTCTATCACGTCGCAACCCGCGGCAATTACTTTTCTTCCTTCTGTTTGGATAAGCCCAAAGCCGCAATAGCGACTGCCGGGATCAATACCCACGATCATCATGGATGGCTATTCCTGGGCTAGCTTGGACATTACCTCATCGGAGAATTCAAAATTGGCATAGACCTTTTGCACATCGTCCAAATCCTCGATCATCTCGATCAGACGCATCAGCTTTTCGGCCACATCATCTGCATTAACGGTATTTTTGGGCACTCGGGTGAGCTCGGCGTTCAGAATGGGGAAACCTAATGCTTCCATTTTTCCCAACACAGTGTGAAACTCGCCCGGGTTGGTATAAATATCAAAGTACTCATCGCCCATTTCGACGTCGTCCGCGCCAGCTTCCAAGGCTTGCATCATGAATTCTTCTTCGTCCAGACCGGTTACTGGTACATTGAAGTATCCCTTCAGATCGAAGTTCCAGGATACGGCTCCGGACTCGGCCAGATTGCCGCCATACTTGGAGAACATGTGCCGCAAATCGGCAACCGTGCGATTCTTGTTATCAGTCATCACGTCCACTACGATACCGACGCCGTTGTGTCCGTATCCTTCGTAGGTAATCTCTTCGTAAGTAACGCCTTCAATCTCGCCGGTTCCGCGTTTGATGGCGCGTTCGATGTTTTCACGCGGCATATTGGCGGATTTTGCGGCAAGAATGGCAGTTCTGAGCCGCGGATTGGTCTCAGCATCGCCCCCGCCGCTTTTGGCAGCCAGAATGATTTCCTTTACGATGCGGGTGTAGATCTTCCCGCGCTTCGCGTCAGTCGCGGCCTTTTTGTGTTTAATCGTGCTCCACTTATTGTGTCCGGACATACATACCTCTTTATTTATTGAACGTCGTTATCCTGCCATGCAGCAACCACTTTCTGGGTGATTTCTTCGGGGACTCTTTCGTAATGTGAGAATTCCTGAGTAAAGCGACCGCGTCCCTGCGTGAAAGACTTGAGAGCAGGGAAATAGCTGTACATTTCAGCCACTGGCATCTGTGCGCTCAGATACTGTTTCTTACCGCGCTGTTCCATGCCCATGATGCGGCCACGGCGGGTGGAGATATCACCCATCACATCGCCCATATACTCTCCGGGAACGATGATCACGAGGTTGTGAATGGGCTCCAGAAGGATGGGTTTGCATTTCTTGAAACCTTCTTTAAGTGCCATCGATGATGCAATCTTGAAAGCCATTTCTGAGCTGTCCACATCGTGATAACTGCCGTAATAGACTTCCACAGAGACGTCCACCACCTGATAGCCGGCGATAATGCCCTTTTCCATGGTTTCCACGAGACCCTTTTCAATGGCAGGGACAAAGTTCGAGGGAATCACACCGCCTACGATGGCATTGATGAATTGGAAGCCCTCACCGCGTTCGGTCGGCTTGATGCGGAAATATACATCGCCATACTGCCCGCGTCCGCCGGATTGCTTTTTATGTTTGTAGTTGCTTTCAGCACCGGCTGTTATCGTCTCTTTATATTGGATGCGCGGAGCCTTCAGCTCAGCTTCCACTTTGTAACGGTTTTTTAGCTTTTTGAGTACCAATTGAAGCTGTTGATCGCCCATGCCAGACAGCACATTCTCATGAGTCTCAGCATTTAGCTCGTAACGAATGGTAGGATCCTCCGCGATCACTCTTTGCAGTGAGCTGCCGATCTTGTCTTCATCGGATTGATTGACGGCTTTGATGGCCTGCCAGGTAGTGGCAGTGGGGACATCTGTGGGTATCATGGCATGACGGGCATTGGGAGCTACGATGCTATTCATTACCTTGGCGTTTTTCAGCTTTACCAGCGCTCCGATCTCGCCTGCGCGGATCTCTGTGCAGTCATGACGGTTCTTACCGAGCATGAAATACATGTTCCCGGCCTTATCCTTGGCTTCCTTTTCGGGAGTATAGAATTCGGTTCCAGTTTTGAGGGATCCTGAGAACATCCTCACGTAGGCAAAATCACCCATGCTGGGATCGGCATAAAGCTTGAAGATGTAGCCCAGAAGCTCGCCATTGGCTGATGCCACGAAGCTTTTCGGGGCTTCTCCTTCCAAGAGTTCCATGGTGGCACAATCTTCAGGAGATGGGAGATAATCGATCGCAGCCTGCATAAAAGCCTGAACACCCACGCCAGTTCCGGCAGAGCATACAAAGGCTGGAACCACTTCGCCATTGGCAATGGCAGATCTGAGCCCGGCAATCAGTTTGTCTTGAGGGAGTTCCATGTTTTCGAGGAACTCATTGAGCAATTCTTCAGAAGTCTCAGCCACTGCTTCCATCAGATGCAGTCTGGCTTCTTCCACCTGGTCAGTCATGTTTGCGGGAACATCGCTCTCCACTCCGGACTTGATGGCCTTTTGGCGGATCACATCCACCACGCCTTCAAAGAAGCCTTCCTTACCGATGGGGATATGTACCTTAACGGGATTGATGCCGGTGTTCTCATGAATGGCTTCCAGGGTCTTGTCGTAATCGGCATGTTCGTTATCCATGCGATTCACCAGGATTATTTTACCCTTTTTCTTACCTTCCACCTGTTCCAAAGCAAGCTCAAGACCCACTTCGAAACCGCCTGTGGCATTGGCAACGATCACCACATTTTCCACCGCAGGCAGAGCTACGATGGCATCACCTACGAAGTCCGGATAACCCGGCGCGTCGAGGATGTTTAGCTTGTGGTCGTTAAAATTGGCGTAGCCGATGGACAGCCCCAGGGACATTTTCTTGGCCGTTTCTTCAGGATCAAAATCCATGACGGTATTGCCCTCGTCAATCTTGCCAAGTCTATTTGTACTTTTACTAAGATAAAAGATTTGTTCAGCCAGAATGGTCTTTCCAGATCCACTGGAACCCATCAGCATCAAATTGCGTAACTTCTTCATTGAGTATTCTTTCATGTTATTCCTCGTGTATTTATCTCGATTTTTATATACAGTTTAACTACGATGAACAAGGATTTTACCAGCGTACTTGGTGTCAATGCTTTTGTTTTACTTGACACATACCCTTCCGGATCAAGGATTGTTTCACAAAATATTCTGGAGGTTCCCAATGGAACAAGAACCCCGTCAGTTCACCGCTCATGAACAGCTCGCTCCTATTATGACAGTCGGTAACTGGATAGTTACCATGCTTTTAATGATTATACCACTCGTAAACATCATTCTCCTCATCGTTTGGGCTGCCAGCTCAGGTGAAAATCCAAATCGTAGAAACTTTGCCATTGCCACTCTCATCTTCGCGGCGATCAGTATAGTATTGTGGATGATCATGGCCAGCACTATCGCCGGCCTCATGAGCAGTTTGACCGGTGGCATGTCTTACTGATACTCAAATCCCCGCATTTCCCAAAAGCATTCCACGCCGGTTTGGATATTCCTTGCCGGCGTGGTTGCATATAGCAGATGCCATGGATCTACGTCTCATATAGGCAGGTAGCCAAGGATACTTTCTCCGCCCAGGCAGATCCAGATCAATACAGAGAGGGCAATGAAGTTACCAAAGGCAAATACCTTATTGGTATCTCGCACGGCTACGAGGAAATACACGATACCCATCAACGACGCCAGGAGTACCACAAAGGGGAGACTGATCAGTCCCAAAAAGGTTGCCACCCCAGTTAGTAGCCAGATGTCGCCGCCGCCCAATCCATCCACCTTGCGGGCAATACGGTACCCATAGGCCAGCAGAAGCAGAAAGCCAAACATCACTCCGCCCGACACGGCAGCATTTACTAACCCTACGTCACTTTTAGCAAAGAGGGCAAAGGCCAGTCCTACGGGAATCAAAGGGATGGAGAGCTTGTGTGGGATGATTTGATGGAAGGCATCGATGAAAAATATGGGGATCATCCACAAGGCTAAAAGCGCATACTTGAAGAATACCACATTGAACAGCCCGTATTGCAGAAACAGGACGATCAGGAGAGACGGTGCGATGATCTCCACCAGCAGGTGATGCCAATGGATTCTGGCCCCGCAGTGTTTGCACTTTCCACCCAAGAGAATCCAGCTAATGATGGGAATGTTCCACCAGAGGGGTATAGGCTTGCCGCAATCTCCACAATGTGAGGAAGGGTAGACGATGGATTCCTTGCGCGGCAACCGCCAGATCAGTACATTCAGAAAACTACCCAGAGCCGCACCGATAACTACCAGGATGATAATGACTACTGAAAACAAAGCAGCTTCTCCCCTTACCAATCGGTGATGACAGATCTGTTCATCCAGCCCTGTCGCATTCTTAGTTCAAAGCTCATATTCTCCCTCGGTTGATAACGCAGGGAAAACTCGGGAAGGAGCTTTGTGGAGTTATCATCATTCAGAGAGAAGCCCTTGCTCGTGGAGCCAAAATTCACAAAGTTCAGGTCCACATCCAGATCCATCTTGGGGCTGAGCTTGTAAGACAGCGTATTGGTATATCTGGAGAGATAATAGCCATCCCCACCACTGCTGGTTCCCGCCTCAAAGCCCATGGAATGGGACATTTTGAGATTGGGCAAAGCCGATTTCAGTGCATAGGGGCTAAAGTTTGGACGCATCATATTTAGCTGAGCCAGCAACGGCAACATCGCCAGGCTAAGCGACAAGATCAATAAGAGTTTCTTCATAGCATACTCCTTTGGAAGTATTCTCTACATTTAC
The DNA here is from genome assembly GCA_023392795.1 of Candidatus Cloacimonadota bacterium. Lineage (GTDB taxonomy): Bacteria > Cloacimonadota > Cloacimonadia > Cloacimonadales > Cloacimonadaceae > UBA5456. The sequence goes on along the minus strand of JAEWNJ010000044.1, from coordinate 35,946 downwards.
AAGATAATGTACCACGCCATAGTCGTCAAGCGTAAAACTCGTTCATCAGAGTACCAAGGCTGCTGACGCCCTGATCAATCTGTTCAAAAGACGAGAAAGTAAAGTTCAAGCGCAGGCAATTAAACTTTTCCTGTCCCGTGGGATAAAACTGACTGCCGGGGATAAAAGTAACCTTATGCGCTTTGGCTTGTTCAAAGAGCTTATTAGCGTTCATATCTTCCGGTAACCACAGCCAGGTAAAGATACCTCCCTCGGGCTTGGTGTACTGGATGTAGGGTGGCAAGTGTTTGGACATCGCGCTCAACATCCGTTCCAGATAAGGCCGGTAGAAATCGCAGATCGTATCCAGATGTGGCTGCATATAGCCTTCTGCCAGGAACCTTGCGGCCACTCTTTGAGATACGCAATCCGGCGTTACATTCACTTTCTGCTGCCAGGAACACATTCTTTCGATCAAGGTGGGATTGCCCTTGGCAAAGGCCAGGCGCATGCCCGGGCCCAGGATTTTGGAGAATGACACTACTTCCGTAACCACATCACTATTGCGATATTCTTCATTGGCAATGCGAAATAGGGTTGGCACTGCCTCTCCGCTGAAGCGCAAACGGGAATAGGGATTATCCTCCAAAATGGCAATATCCATTGCCATTGCGTATTCGATGAGGGCTTTGCGCCGCGCGTAGCTCATCGTTAACCCCGCAGGATTGTGAAAATCTGGAATGGTGTAGATCATCTTCACTTTCTTGCCGGCCCCACGAAGCTCGTCCACCCTGGCTTGCAGCTTTACCATGTCAATACCTTCCAGATCGAGAGGAATGCCTACCAGTTGCGCACCGATAGCTTCAAATGCCACCAGGGAACCCAGGAAACTTGGCGCTTCACAGATAACCACGTCGCCCGGATCCACCAGCGCGCGAGTCATATAATAAATGGCATTGGTGGAGCCTGCGGTGATCAGCATGTTATCGGGAGAAAGGTCATAGCCTTCCCATTTCATGAGTTCGCGTTTCAGCTCGAGGTCGCCTTCGCTGGCTCCATATTGCAATACAGACATCCCTTCGTTGCCAACCACATCAGCGTAGATTTTACTGAGGAGGTCGCGGGGAAACGTCTTCGGCGAAGGGAATCCTCCGGCGAAGGAGATCAATCCCGGTATCTCACGAGTGGAAGCCACCAATTCCCGAATCATGGATGATTTCATGGTCCTGGTAGTTTCTGATAGTAATGATTTGATCATCATTCCTTTTGTCCTTTATATCTTATTTATTTAATATCAGGCAAGGGTACAAATGTAAATCATTTCCGGTCCATGCATTCTGACGCATAGACCGGACAAAGCATTGCCTTGCAGCGAAATGCTATTGGGATCAAGGGTAGATGCGATAGATCATCCTTGGGAAGGGAATAGTCTCGCGGATATGATGAATTCCGCTCATCCAGGTAACCAAACGTTCCAGGCCAATGCCGAATCCACTATGAGGTACCGAACCGTACTTGCGCAGATCCAGATACCATTGATAATCTTCGATCGGCATTTCTTCAGCTTGCATCCGGCTCAGAAGCAAGTCATAATCATCTTCACGCTGGCTTCCGCCAATGATTTCGCCAAATCCTTCCGGGGCTATCAAATCGCTGCCCAAAACAACGTCGGGATTCTCGGCATCGCGTTTCATATAAAAGGCCTTGATGGCTTTTGGCCACTTCTCGATGAAGATCGGTACAGGAGAACCTTCGGTAAGCATTACTTCGTCTGCCGCGCCGAGGTCGCTATCGTGATCTATCTCGCTGCCCCTTGCGCGTAGATATTCGATTGCGTCATAGTGCGTCATTTTCTTGAAGGGGGCATCAGCAGCTTTGAGCGCTTCCTTGTCGCGTTCCAATACATCCAGTTCGTGATCACACTTCGCCAAAACGGTTCGAATCACGTGACGGATCAGGCCTTCCTGGATTGCCATATTCTCATCGTGTTCCACATAAGCCGCCTCAGCGTCCATCATCCAAAACTCGGTAAGATGTTTTCGGGTCTTGGAGCGTTCCGCACGGAACACAGGGCCAAAATCGTAAACCCTGCCCAGGCTCATGATCCCAGTTTCCAGATACAATTGTCCTGATTGGGAGAGATAGGCCTTTCCTTCATCGAAATAATCCAGTTCAAACAGAGTGGTAGTCCCTTCGCAGGCATTGGGCGTCAAAATGGGAGAATCAAAGCGGAAAAAGTTATTATCATTCAGGTATTCACAGATGGCAAAATAGACGGTGTGACGTATTCTCAGGACAGCCCACTGCTTGGGCGAACGAATCCAGAGATGGCGGTTTGAAAGCAGGAAATCCGGGCCATGTTCTTTTTTCCCGATCGGGTAATCATCAGCGATCTGTACGCTTCGCACCGAAGTAACTGATAGCTCATACTGACCTGCGATTTTCTGATGCTCTTTGGGGATTCCGGTGAGGATCACGCTGGATTCCAGACTCAACCTTTTGGCATTCTCAAAGGCTTCTTCGCCCATATCCGGTTTGAAAGCCACGGCTTGGATCTCGCCGCTGCCGTCCCGAAATATGATAAAGAGCAGTTTACCGCTACTGCGGATGTTTCTCACCCAGCCCTTCAGGCGGATTTCTTTACTCACATGGGCGGCGATGTCTTTCACTAATGTGTCTTGCATATGTTTATACCTTAATCTTCTTGTTTTTAAGCTGTTCGTCGATAATCTTCAATATTTGTATGGCCACGCTGAGGGCCTTGGTGCCGGCTTCTCCATCCACCACTGGCCGTTTGTCCAGGCGTATGGCTTCCACCCAGGAAGCTAGCTCCATACTCAGAGCGTCCTGAGGTCCATCGCTGCACTCATAAACTTGTTGATCCACCAGTTTCTCAGGATCGATATCTGTGGCGCCCATCATAATCTGGGGCAGATACTTCATGATCTTGGCGCTTTTGGTGATCACACGGGCTTGCTTGGCTTGAAAATCCAGGCTGATATAGCTGTCCTTTTGGAAAAAGCGGATCTTGCGCTCCAGTTTCAGAGATACGCGCGATGAAGTTACATTGGCTATCGCCCCATTCTCAAACTCCAGACGAGCGTTGGCAATGTCGATGCTTTTGGTAAAAAGCCCAATTCCGCTGGCATGGATGGTCTTGATGGGGCTATTGATAAAACTCAGGATCAGATCAATATCGTGGATCATTACATCGAGGACTACCGGCACGTCCGTACCGCGTTTGTGAAAGGTGGATATGCGAGTTGATTCGATAAAAAGAGGATCCTTGATTTCCTTCTCCACCTTCATGATCACGGGATTGAACCGTTCAATGTGCCCCACCTGAATCTTCAGATTGCGCTCTTTGGCCAGGGCAACCAGTTCTTCCGCCTGCCACAATTCACTGGTGATGGGTTTTTCCAAAAAGATATGTTTACCCGCTTTCAGGGCAGGTTTTCCCAGATCATAATGAGCAGTAGTGGTGGCTGCGATATCGATGGCGTCGCAGGAATCGAGCATTTCCTCATAAGTCGCAAAGCTCCTGGTGCCCAGCTTTTGAGAAATCTCAGCCGCGCGCTTGGCATCTTTATCATAGATGCCCACCAGGCAGGCGTGTTCCATATTCTGAAACTTGCGGGCGTGATGCTGTCCCAAATGCCCGACACCGACGACGCCAATCTTTATCATTATCAATATTCCTTATTTCTTCAGCTTCGCGCCCACTTTATCCAGCATATCGCGGGTCATGCTATCCAGATCAAATTCCGGTTTCCAGCCCCATTCATTCCTGGCCGCGCTATCGTCCATGCTATTGGGCCAGCTTTCGGCGATCTTTTGTTTGATGGGATCCACATTGTAATTCAGAGTAAAATCTGGCATGTATTTACGGATGGCAGACGCGATGATCTCAGGATCAAAGCTCATGGCGGTCACGTTGAAGCAATTGCGGTGAACCAGCTTGGCGGGATCGGCTTCCATCAGTTCCACAGCGCTGCGCAGGGCATCCGGCATATACATCATATCCAGGAAAGTGCCTTTGGCGAGATTTGAAGTGTAGCTATTGTTCTTAATGGCTTCGTAGTAAATTTCCACCGCGTAGTCAGTAGTGCCGCCACCCGGCAGAGTTACGTTTGAAATGATGCCGGGGTAACGCAGACCGCGGGCATCCACGCCATATTTCAGATAGTAGTAATCGCCCAGGAGTTCACAGGCAACCTTGGAAATACCATAGATCGTGGTAGGACGCATGATCGTATCCTGTGGGGTTTGATCCTGAGGAGTGGTGGGACCGAAAGCACCGATGGACGAGGGAGTAAAGACTGCGCCTTTCACATCTTTCATCACTTCCAGACAGTTGAACGCGGTCTCCATATTGATCTTCCAGGAGAAAGCGGGATTGGCCTCGCCTTTGGCAGAAAGCACCGCCACCAGATTGAAGATGGTGTCGATCTTGTATTTCCCAACTATTTCCTGCATCGATTTACCGTCGATGGCATCCATTTTGGCAGAGGGACCACCTTCCATCAAATCCTGAGGAAGTGGAGTGTGATTGTAAGTAGCGATAACGTTGTTCGCCCCATAGATTGCTCTGAGGTAAGGTACGAGTTCCGATCCGATCTGACCGGCGGCTCCGATGACCATGATATTTTTCATAGGTTTTACTCCTTGGACAGGGTCTATTTTCTATAGTACACCTATTTTCAGCACATAATAATTGTCAACTACAATGTGGCTCTGGCATTCCCCTTCTTCAGTCCAGCCTTTTTGTTCTCTTCGCAGTCCGCTTTACCCCCAAACACTCATTGCATCACAAATAGTCCATAAAGCATAACTTAATGAGCCAATAGAGCAAAGGCCTCACAAGGGATTAGATCTTCTCTCATCAGATGGGCTTGGCTGGCTTTCCGCCCACTTGCCACCCAGTTGGACTCCTCTTCCGTGGCACGCAGGAGGGTGGCAAGAGGGTTCGAACAGCGAGGGAAACCAGGAATGGTGTACAGGCGGTCGCCGTACCGCCTTTTTCAGGTTTTCAGGTTTTCAGGTTTTTAGGTTTTGAAGTGAAGGCGGTCGCTATGGTGCCATGTTTGGAGTACTTGACTGCGAGCACCCAAGCTCCCGATTGTATAGGCGGCCTAAACAAGAATACTCCATATGGATTGACTTTCTACACTTATGCAGGATGTTGAACCAGACCTTAATGCCGTATCCGTTTTTTCCTTGTCTATCCTCGATACCCGGTTAGTGTATTTGTACGATCTCAAAATAAACGTGAATCAGAGGTTACAAATGGCAACGAAAAATGACATGATGCGTTCTCTAAAAAAAGCCATGCAAGGCGAGATGGACAGTGTAACAATGTACAAGAGTGCCGCGGGATACAGTAGTGATCCTGAAGTGAAGGAATTCTTCCTTTCCCGCATGAAAGAAGAGGAAAGACACTACAACTACTTACTGGAATACTACAATCTGGTCAACAAAGACAAAGACGTAAGTGATATAAAAGATACTCTGACATTCGAGAATATGTTAGATTCTATTTTTTCATCCACATTCATCAAACGGATTGGTGGAGATCAGGTGCTGTTTTCAGCGATTTCTACAGCTTTGCTCCTGGAAAAAAACGCCATCGATTTTTACCGCAAATGCGAACAAGAGACGGAGAACATAGCATTACAAAGCTTCTATCGCGTGATGGTGAAATGGGAAACTAAGCACCATGATGACTTGGTGAAGATTCAAAAGGAAGCAGAAGAGTATTACTGGCAGATAAACGATTTCCAGCCCTTCTAAGAACCCGCGAGGAATTGCATAAGTACGTTCAGGCTCATTAGCTTAAGCGTCTGTTTGTAATGCTGATAATAGTAATCTGCGAAAAAGGCTGATATCTCCCTGGCCGCGGCTCTGGTTACAGTCAAATCCTGGTAGTGGTTGGCTATCTCGGGCAGAGCATAAAGGATGGACGCAGCTTCGCCGCTAAAGGGGATGGTCTGCGGACCAGCCCCGGTATAACATGATGCGCAGTACAGGTCGCCAGATTTGGCGTGCCCGACCATCTTGCCCTGTACTTTGCACAATGAGCATGCTCTCACATCCAGATCTATCCCCAGCAGGATATAAAGCCGGATAATGAGCCGCCAGAAGAGGAAGATGCCACCGCTGGAAACCGTCTTCAGATAATCCAGGTAAGTTTTCAGCAGAGCATAATAAACCGCGGATTCGCTTTTAGGAATGATGATCTGAGTCAGAAGCTCTGCTCCGCAATCCGCCGCTGCCCAGGTGGAGGGAGAGGGATATTGATCATAATCCCTCACTTCACGCAGGTCCTTCAGCAAAAATAGCCCTTCTTCTTTTGGTTCCGTCAAACCAAACTCGTATTCCCACATCCGGTGTATGCCTTCGGTTTTCTTACGGATCCCTTTGGCGATAAAAGATATATTCCCCGCATCGCGACAAAGTGCCTTGCAGATCTGGCTGCTCTCCGAAAAGGGAATGATGGAGACAATGATTCCTTCGGTCTTCACAATCCCAATTCGCTCCTCACGGCGCGGATATCGAGCGGATTGGCAAAGCATGTCTTATAATTGGTATAGGTCACAAATCCAGCAGCGCTACCCCTGGGTTTGCGAACATAGCGTACCTGAGTGTAATCCACAGGAACGTTAACCGAGAACTTCGCGCTGGAATACCACGCGGCCAGCGAGCTGCAAAGCCTGATGATATCAGCCCCTGGCTCTTGTTTGCGATAGTTTCTCAGCAGGACGTGCGCTCCGCGGTAGATGCGGCAGTGAAACCACCAATCCTGTGCTTTGCCCAGCTTTGTGGTGATGTAGTCATTTTCTTTTGCCTTCCGTCCAATATAGATTTGCCAGCTATCGTCCACTCTCAGGTTCAATATTCTATCGGTAAGTTGGACCTTCTGGCTCATTACCTGCAGATTGTCGCCACTCTCCAGATCCAGATCTTCCCCACTTTCCAGTCGCGTGATCAGGGATTTGATCCTGGCGATTTCCTCCTCAGTCTTTACCATGTTTACCTTTATGATCTCCAGTCCGTTTTTAGCCTTGTGATACTTTTTGATGTAGCTATTCAAGTTTTGCAGGGGGCTTTTATCCGCTTGCAGGGGGATATCAATCTCTTCAAGATCGGGGCTGAGATAGTTCACTGCGCGCACCATTTGTTGCCCTGCTTTGATGGACTTCAACACTGGCTTCAAGGCTTCCGCGCAAGTCCTGTAATACTCAGCTTTTTCGGCATTCTGCAAATCCTGAGCTTGCATCTCTTTACGCTTGATGGTTTTTTTCATTTCGCGCTGTAAATGCTTCATCTTGCTTTTCAGAGCTTGATTACAGTCGCTGTCTTGCAGACTTTTAGCATAACACAAGGCAAAGTAGGTGTTCGCGGAACTAGCAGTTTGAGAATCGCAAAGAGGAAAACCCGATCCAGATATTGCTTCAGGTTGAAAGCTGGTTTTGGGCGGATAGTAAGGCTGATTGGGCAGCACCATCCGCATGGGATTTTCTGAAAGACTGTACTTGGTAATGGCGTCCACCACGATCATGCCTTCTCTTTTGCACAGTATCACATTGGGTTTTGGGGGCATGAACTCCATCACCAGAGTGTACTTTTTGCACTCGCCATACATATCGTTGTGATCCACATGGAACTCGATGATGCGGTCTGAGGAGTGAATGCGGCAGCCGTAGATCTTGCTGTTTCGGATTTGAGGCCACAATTCAGGTCCGGGTTTAGCCTCGGGGGCTGTATCTCTGTAAAAGATAAAGCTATCTCTGGCAGAGAGTACCAGCACCAGAACCCGTCCATCTTTCATAGCGATGTATAGTCCAGCGGCCCCTAGATATATTCTTTCAATCACGGCATGATCTAAGGCATATTCCTTTGCCCAGGCCGCAAGGTATGTGTATTTCATTTGTTCTTCCAAAAGACTTATTTGCCTTGACACAAAAGGCATGTATCATGTGAATGACACTAACAATAAAACAGATCAGGAGTCAAGCATGAAATTACAGCAAATCATCATCGCCTTGTTGGCAATCCTGGCCATTATCTTTGGAGTGGTGTGGATGAACGCCTCCAAAAGTAACAAGGAACTTATCAAAAGCAATGAAGAACTAAAAGAATTATACGAAAACTCCACTGCCACCATTGGTGAGATACAGGCGAATCTGGAATCCCTGGATCAAGATCTTTCGGGTCAGCTCTTTACTCAGTCTGAAATACCCGGAGCCACTCCTGCCGATCGCCGCGAACGCCTGATCAGTTCGATCGCCAATATGCGTACGCAGATTGAAGCTGACAAGAAAAAGATCGCTGCTCTGGAAGCTCAGCTAGCCAATTCTCAGACCCAGCTCAAAGGTGTACAAGAGATCGTGGCCCGCCTGAGATCTTCAATCGAAGAAAAGGAAAAGATCATGGACGAGTTGCAGACCAGAATGGGCATTCTGAACGAAACCATCGAAGAGGAAAGACGTAAATCCCAAATGGAATTGGCAGCTCGAGATCTGAGCCTTCAGGAGAAGGATGAAGCCCTGTTGCTGTCCGAATATAACGCAAACTTCATCTACTATGTGGTGGGAACACGCACCCAGCTCCTCGAACAGGGAATCATTGACCGCAAGGGCGGGATTCTGGGCATTGGAAGAGTTACTGTGGTAAACAAAACCATCGATACAGCCAAGTTTACCGAGATTAACCTGCTGGATGATAACACCATTTCCTTCCCCGCCACCAAGAAAGGCTACAGCGTGCTAAGCAACCATGTGGCAACATCATATGAAGTAACGAAGGATGATGACAACTTTACGCTTACCGTAACCGACCGGGAAAACTTCCGTAAACAGAAATTCCTGGTGATCGAGTTACTCTAGTAGCCATCCTGGCTTTCATCACCTGAACATATTATCAAAGGCGCTTTCGGGCGCCTTTTCATTATTCACGGCAAGTCCTGCTCTTTTCCCATTACTGCGAAGAACATGTCATTAAGTAGCAAGGGTAATAAGAAGAATGGAATAGCTGATGTTAGGACTTTTTTGTTGACTAAAATGGCTGATCCTTGAGATTTGCGATTCAGTGTTTCAGGTTTGTTTCGCTATGTAGAATTCTCTTGATAGCGATCCCACTTGGTACAGTGACGAAAAATAGCTGGATGATGGTGAGTTAATCTCCGCCTATCGTCTCGCGGAGCTTGTAGTAATGTATACTGGATTGTTTAATGTGACATCTGAACCGATGATAAACCTCGCCAGAGAGTGCTCTGATGCTTAGATTTCCGGCACAAAAGGGCGGGCAGGAGCGCCTGAAAAAGACCATCGACATGGTCACCAGGCTCTATGTATCTGTGCTAAAATCGGATAACGAGATCAGCAGCAACGAAATAAACATCCTGTACACCTTACTCACCAATCTCTTTTCCCAGGTGGATGTATCCTGGGAAGCCTATGTGCGCCAGATCATTGAGAGCGAATATGACATCAATGATGTTCTGGACCATTTGGATAAACATCTCTCGCAGCTTGATAAGATCCGACTGATCCAATCTTTGGTGATCATGGCCAAGTCCGAGGGGGATTTTGCCATCTCAGAAATCACTGAGATCATGGATTTGGCCAGGCTGCTACAGCTTTCCACCGATGCCTTCATCCCCTTGATAGATTATTTTGAGACCGGCTCCAGGGAGCAGATCAGCATACCCTGCAAACACCACATAAGCCACGTGCGCCATTCGGTGTTTTCTGACTATGTGATCTTTGGTAATGGTCCGTTCGCTGACATTAGATATCGTAATGAGTCACTTTTGCCTTATGAGACAGCGCTTTTTGCCATCGATAAGCTGTTTTTCCTCAGCATCGGCAATCAAAGCAATGTCCTGGTGGATGGTCAGCCACCTCCGCTGAATTCTGTCATCCTACTGGCACCGGAAAGCACTCTGGAATTGGGCGGCAAGGAATTCAGCTCTTCCTGTCTGCAATTGATTTATACAAATCGTGCTCTGGATGACGACATCGTGTTTCGTAAGACCACTTATGATTTCATTGTGAGCAAACAGAAGCACTGGTTTGCCATTCAGGTTTTTGGCGGCACAGTGGCTCTGAACGGCAAGGAGATGTCCCACGCCAAGCGGCATGAGATATATTATGACGATCGCCTGCAGATCAAGGGTTACGCTCCTTTTGATCTGAGCATGGTGATCGAAGCCCGCAGCAGCATTGGCGTGGAGGATTACGTACCGGCAAAGCTATACATCCTGATGGAACGGGACTATGTAAGCATCAGCCGCAACGACGCGGATTACAGCATTGCCACCATCGAAATGAAGAACGGAACCTTCTATCTGAATCCACCCCGTAAGGGCTTCCGCATCTTTGTGAACCGGAAACAAGTGGTGGATCCCTGCCCGCTGAACCTCAATACCGACATTCTCACTATTGAGAAGCGCAACTATCGCATCAATAACTACTACGATCTGGTGGAGACGCCCTTTGAAATCCAAAGCATGGTGGTGACGGATATCAAGCATTACTTCGCCGATGGGAAGATCGCGCTTGATTCAGTGTCATTTGAAGCTCGGAAAGGTCAGATGATCGCCATAATGGGACAAAGCGGCTGTGGAAAATCGACTCTGACCAAGGTGCTTTCTACAGAGATCAACCCCACTTACGGCCAGATATTGATCGACGGGAAAAACCTGGACGCAAGTATCAATTATTATCTCGAATTCCTGGCCTATGCCCCGCAAGAAGACCTGCTATATCCAAATCTCAGCGTATTTGAAAACCTGTACTACCGGCTTAAACTCCGCAATCCCCTCTTACCTGCCTCAAAGCTGATCCAAAAGGTCCAGATCATCATGCAGCAGGTGAATCTCTCGCATCACCGGGATACCATAGTGGGAGAGCAGAGAAGCAAGAACCTCAGCGGCGGCGAACGAAAGAGACTGAACATAGCCCTGGAATTGCTGTTTGAGCCTACCATCATCATTTGCGACGAGCCTACCAGCGGTTTGTCTTTCAATGACGCCGAGCAAATCATCGATATCCTCAGTTCCCTTACTCAACAGGGCAAAATCGTGATCCTCACCATCCATCAACCCAATAGCAGTATTTTCCGTAAGTTTGACCGGGTGCTGATGATGGATATGGGCGGGAAACTAGCTTATTATGGACCCCCGCAGGAGGCTTTCGCCTATTTCGATGACGAGCTGAGCCGTTTGACCCAGCGCAGAAAAGAGATCGAGAAGAAAAGACAGCTACTCACCTCGGACTATTTCTACGACTTGATCACCTACCCAGAGTTCAATGATCGCGGTGAGCCGGTGTATCAGCAGATCAATACTACTGTACAGATGAAGCGCATGTTTCCGCCTGAATACTGGCGCGATAAGTTTAAACGCAAGATGCTCTTTGAGATGATCCAGAGTGAAGCGCCCGATCCTGGGACTGCGCAAGGTGAGTTTAAACAAAAGAAGAGGCATCTGGGGCTGCAGACACATTTCATCCTGCTCTATACCTACATCAGCCGCAGCTTTAAGATGAAGGTACGTAATCGCACCAATAACCTCATCACCTTCCTGGAGGCGCCGCTACTTGGGCTGTTGATATCCTTCATCCTTAGGCATACAACCACGGAAAGCTACTCATACAGTGAGAATAACAACATCTTCATCTATATCTTTGTGTCACTGATAGCTTTCATCTTTTTGGGTATGTCAAACAGCATCGAGGAGATTCTCGGCGAGCGTAAAATCCTACTGCGAGAGCGTTTGATGAATCTCAAGCTGAGGTACTATCAGGGCTCAAAGCTGCTAACCTTAAGCTTTTTCAGCCTCATTCAAGCGGTCCTGTACCATCTGATCGCAGCATTGGTTTTAGGGATTGAGGGCCTATCCTTTGTCAGCATAGTGTATTTCTTTCTGGCTTCAATGATCGGCGTATCCATTGGATTGATGTGCTCTGCCTTTATCAAGGAAAACAGGGCTATCATCAATCTCTTGCCCCTGGTCCTGATCCCTCAGATTATCTTTGGCGGTGCAGTGATCGAATTTGAACGCATGAACCGCAATCTGACGATCTATAGCAGACATCCAATTCCTGAAGTGGTGCAAATGATTCCCTCCCGCTGGCTCTTTGAGGGACTCGCCACTGCCTATGCCAAGAACACTAAGTTTCACAGGGCTTTAGCCAAGATCGAAAAAAAGGAATTGACATATTTACTGGATTATAAGAATGCTGCTATGTCCTCGGCAGACTTTCAGGAAAAGCGTTCTGAGGTTTTTTACGCTAAGAAAGAGGTCGTCGAACGATGGAACCCAAACCGCACCCTGAACAGCTATCTGAACGCATCCGTGAGTATGATGGATGGCAGGGTGTTAAACAGCAGTCGAAACGAGTTCCTGGCCAGTATCAAGATAGTCAAAGATAGCAGGCTGAGAACGTGGAACTTTAACGCCATGGTGGTGATCTTGTTTGCCTTTATGATAAACATGGTCACAGCCTTGAAACTGAAGTATTATTTCAAAGAATAAGGAGTGTGATATGAAGACACGCATCATATTGGCAATATTGCTTATAACGATGATATTAAGCGTTGCCTGCAAGAAGCGGGACAATTCCAAACCCGATCCCAGCATCGCTGAGCAGGTAGTTACATTTGCCCCTCTTCCCTCTTTCAAGGAAGTGTATGAGGTTTTGGACCAGTTACAGACCAAAGATATCTCCGCGGCTGTTCCCAAAGAATTGTACAAGACCAATCAAGATGAAATCCGCAATTCATTCTCTCTGGGTTTACTCACTGCAGACGCTGTTTTGGCCGCAAAAGGCAGAAACAGCAATAAACTTAAAGACATCTCGGCATCCATGATGAATCTCACTTCACTGCTGGCTCTCGAAGCAGAGGTGAACCAATTGGGCGATGACATGAGAACAATGATCGAAAAGCAACAATGGGAAGAACTGGATGCCGCTCTGGACGCTCACAAAAAGAGCGTGGAAGATAAGCTCTGGGAAAGCGAAAACTACGATAACTACACTATCATGCTCATGGGTGGGTGGATTGAAGCCGCCAATAGAGTAGCCTGGCTACTGCAACAAAACTACGATCTCGAACGCAGCAAAGTCCTGGCTCAAAAGGGCACATTCAATCACCTGGTGACCAATATGAAGACTATCGATACTCCTCACTATATCGAGGACGAAGCCTTCAAAACCAGTATCACTCAGTTAGAAGAATTACAGCAAATCATCAATGCCGATACAAACGGCAGCTATACCAAGGAACAGATCGACAGCATCATCAAGGGAACTGACGCCATCAAGGCTACATTCCAAAAATAACATGCGCAAAGCTGGTCACAATGTTAAGCAAAGCCGGGTATTTAACAAAGTCCCGGCTTTGCTTTGTATCAGCATTTACCACATGATTCTGACAGTTTAGCCATATCTCCAAACCAAGGATTAGTATGAAACACTGCCTTATTTTCTTTTTTGCCATGATTTGCTTTAGTTCGTTGTCCGCCGAGAACATCAGCCTCATAGATGTTCCCTGGGACGATGGTAAGGCCTTGGAACTGCATTGGGACTTGCCTTTCATGCCCGATTCGGTGTCCCTAAGCATCAGCGATCCGGAGGGAAACTTGATTCCTACCCAGATCGAGCTGGGACAAACCGGAAGGCTTCAAATTAGTGATTTGAATCCGGACTTCGAGTACCGTGCCACGCTAACAGCATACAAAGACAACATCCCATTCAGGTATCAGACCACCGGACAGGCGCGGGAGCAGTGGTTCTATCTCCATAAGAGCGCTTTTCTGATCCTTTTACTGTTGATCTGTATTGCCATAATCTATTACATCACCGCCGCCAAACGTGGTAAAGACTTCTTCATCAGACGCATTTCAGGGCTGGATAGCATGGAAGAAGCGATCGGCAGAGCCACCGAAAAAGGCAAGCCCATCCTCTTTGTCCCTGGGATTGGCGATCTGGACGATATTCAAACCATTGCCAGCCTTACTATCCTGAGTCATCTGGCACAGAGAAGCGCGGAGTACAATACCGAACTAATCGTGCCCTGCCGCTTTTCCATGGTCCTTTCTGCAGCGCGCGAAGTGGTGAAAGAGGCGTACATGAAAGTGGGACGCCTGGATGCCTACAAACCGGACAGCGTCTTTTACCTTACTGACGATCAGTTTGGCTATGTGGCGGGCATTGATGGAATCATGCTGCGCGAACAGCCTGCAGCGAATTTCTTCCTAGGTTCTTTTTACGCCGAGTCGCTGATTCTAGCCGAGACCGGACATTCAACAGGCGCTATTCAAACCGCTGGTACGGCACAGGCGCATCAACTGCCTTTCTTTGTGGTGTCTTGCGATTACACTCTGATCGGAGAAGAACTCTTTGCAGCTTCAGCGTATCTTTCCCGAGACCCGCAGCAACTCGGCAGCCTCAAGGGACACGATTTTGGCAAGCTACTTGTGATCCTGCTGATCATCGCAGGCGTAATCCTTGAAATAGCCGGAATCTCAAATCTGAAAGACTTTATCGCGGGGGCTCTCTCATGAAACGCTCTTTCCCACTTGTATTTGCCTTTATCGTAGGCTTTTTGGTGCTATTGGCGGAGTTTATCCCGCATCGTCCCTTCAGTCAGCTGATTTCAACATTGGAAAATTGGTTCATGATCATCGCCGGCTTCGCGATCCTTTTGGGTCAGATTAGCCTGATCAGAGTGAACAGCAGGATTATCTCCAACAAGGAGCACGACTGGCAGTATCACCTGGCAGGCATGATCAGCTTTGCTCTGATGCTGATCGTCGGTGTACTCTGGGGAATGCGGGAAGCTCCGGGGATTCTGGGTAAGGGTGAAGACATCGCCCTCTGGATGGGGATGAAACCCTTTGATTATCTCTTTACCTATGCCTACATGCCTCTGTCGGCAACGGTGTTTTCACTATTGGCTTTCTTCATTGCCTCAGCAGCTTACCGGGCGTTCATCATCAGAGGTTTTGAATCCAACCTTTTGATGATCACCGCTGTCATCGTGATCATCGGACGCACCAGCATCGGCAGTATGCTCACCGGGTGGTTACCGGAATCGTGGTCTTTCTGGCATATACCAAATCTGGCGGATTTTATCATGGAATACCCCAATACCGCAGCTCAGCGAGCCATCATGATATCTGCGGGGCTGGGGATCATCGGCAGTAGCCTGAGAATCATCCTCGGCATAGAACGCAGCTATCTGGGAGGTGACAAATGAAGATCTCCGCAGGCTTGGAACGCAGACTCATATACAGCATCCTGTTCATCGCCGTTGCCCTTCCGCTCTTGATCCCCATCGGCTGGAAGACCGATATCTCCGGCTACACCCAGATTGCCTATGATCTGGTGGAACACGCACCCGAAGGAACGATAGCGCTAATCTCTTTCGATTATGACCCCTCCACCATGACCGAGATGCAGCCCATGGCTGAAGCTCAGATCGAACATGCCTTCAAAAGAAACCAGCGAGTGATCGCCACTGCCCTGTGGCCCATGGGCGTTCAGATGGCGGAAGAAGCCTTTGGTAAAGTGCTGCTGGATTATCCCGACAAAAAGTATGGCGTTGATTACGTGAATCTAGGCTACAAGGTGGGCGGCATGGTCACGATCCAGGCAATGGGCCGTAACCTCCGCGAGGTTTACCCCACCGACCAGGGAGGCACTCCCTACGAGGATATCCCCATGCTGAATGAAGTGAGAAGATTAAAGGATATCGGCTGGATATCATCACTATCCAGTGGAACTCCTGGCCTCAAAGAATGGGTGATGGTAGCCCGCGATGCCTACGGAGTTCCCGTCACTGGCGGATGCACAGCCATCAGCGCTCCAGGTTTCTTTCCTTATGTAAACGAACAGCGCCAGTTATACGGCCTGTTGGGTGGTTTGAAAGCCGCTAGCGAGTATGAAAGCCTTCTTGGCCGCATCGGCTCCGCCACCACCAAGATGGATGCCCAATCTGTGGCACACATGTTGATCCTGGTCTTCATCGCCATCGGCAATGTAAAGGTCTATGTCACGAGAAGGAGGAAAGCGCAATGACCGGTTTTATGAATCTATTAGGCATCTGGCTATCAGCCCTGTTTACCCTGAGTATCTTCAGTTTTCTTTACAAAGACAATCCCTTCTACAAGTTTGCCGAGCAAGTCTTTGTAGGTTTATCCGCTGCATACTGGCTGGTAAATATCATCTACTCGATCATGATCCCAAACCTGTTTTCCAAACTGATCACAGATTTTTCCGGCAACCTGATTCTCCTGATCCCAGCTGCGCTCGGTCTGATGATGCTGATGCGTTTGCATCCTGCAACTCAGTGGATCAGCCGCTACCCCATCGCCATAATGATTGGCACCACAGCCGGGATCTCGATGTTACGCTATATGAAGAGTGATATCCTAAATCAAGTGACAGCCACCATGATCAATCCCTTCGCCGCTGAAACAACCGGCGCTGTGGTGGGAAATCTGCTGCTGATCATCGGTACTCTATGCGGAGTGTATTTCTTTTACTTCAGCAAAAAACAGGAAGGCATTTATGCCGCGCCGTCCAAGCTGGGTATCTGGTTCCTGATGATCAGTTTCGGTGCTACCTTTGGTTACACAGTGATGGCACGTATATCGCTATTGATCGGCAGGCTGGAATTCCTGCTGGGAGATTGGTTACATCTTATCTAGAGAGGTCAATATTATGCTACAGCTACATCAAAGATTCATCCAGAGCGCCAAGCGCTTTCCCAAGCGGATTGCCGTATATGATAAAGCGACGATGACGGATTACACATACTCCAAAATGCTGATCGCCAGCTTCATTTTGAAAGAGTATATAGGGAAGTTAAAAAGCCGATACATCGGAATCCTACTTCCCACAGGAGTCGGCGCGATGCTGACTATATTGGGCACCATGATGAAGGGCAAAATCCCCGTGATGATCAATTACGCTACCGGAGCGATCGAAAACTGCCGGTACGCCCGTGAAAAGTGCCAGTTTAAGACCATCATTACCTCCAGGAAACTGCTGGAGAAACTAAACGTGCAGCCCATCGACCATATGATCTTTGTGGAGGATATCCTCGCAGGTGTGAGTATGATCGACAAATTGAAAGCTGCTGCCCTGTCCATGTTGCCTTTCCCTGTATTGAAAGATATGGTTCATCATGGGGATATCAGCGAGATATCGGTGATCCTATTTACCAGCGGTAGCGAGAAGGAACCTAAGGCCGTTCAGCTCTCGCATCGCAATATCCTGCACAATGTTAACGCCTTCCCCACCATGATCAATATCAACGAGAACGACGTCTTTGCCTCGATTCTGCCGATGTTCCACGTTTTCGGCCTCACAGTGGACTTTTGGTTACCGGCATTGATCGGAGCCAGTATGGTGACCTACCCCAACCCCTTGGATTACAAAACGGTATGTCAATATATAAGGGACTACAAGGTTACTTTCATTGCCGCCACTCCTGCCTTTTTTTATGGATATCTGCAAAAATCTGAGCCTGGCGACTTTGCTTCAGTGAAGATAGCCATTGCCGGAGCCGATAAACTGCCCGATAAAGTGTATGAAGGTTTCCAAAAAAAGCATGGAATCACCCTTCTGGAAGGCTATGGCACTACCGAAACCAGCCCTGTGATAGCCACCACGTATCCCGGTTCGCACAAAGCGGGCAGCATCGGTCGCCCCATTCCCAATACCCAGGTGCGCATCCTCGATATCCAGACCGATAAAATACTGGGACCCAATCAAGAAGGCAAGATCCTGGTAAAAGGTGACCTGGTAATGGAAGGTTATCTGCATGATTTGGAAGAAACTTCCCTCAGAATCAGGAACGGTTGGTACGACACAGGCGACATCGGGATGATGGACGAGGATGGCTTTATGTATCACAGAGGACGCTTAAAACGCTTTGTAAAAGTAGGCGGCGAAATGGTTTCTCTGGTCAAAGTAGAGGATATTCTTTCCCAGCTTTTACCCGAGGATGTGATCTGTTGTGTGGTGGATGTACCCAATCCCACCAAGGGCGCGGATGTGGTCGCGGCGGTTGCCAATGGCGATTTTGACATGCATAAGGTGATGAAACAATTGAAGAAAGAGCTTCCCTCGATCGCTATACCCAAACAGTTTTACGTGATCGACGACATCCCGATGATGGCCAGCGGGAAAGTGAACTTCCGCGAAGTGGAAAAGATTTGCCGCGACAAGAGCAGCAAGAACGATAAATGAAGATAAGCGATCTGAAAGACTATGACAGCCTGATGGCGGAGATTGCGGAAACTGCCAGGCTAATTCACAGCTACGGCTGGGCTGAGGCAAACGCGGGCAACATCAGCATCGACGTCAGCGATAGAGTACAAAATCCGCAGCCCGATACGAGATACTATCTGGTAAGCCGCACCGGAAGCAGATACCGGCAGACTGCCAATGATCCCATGAAGAACCTTTTACTTATCGCGTCCGGAGCGAGTGACGTGTGCTTTCCCCCCGATGCCCGACCAACTATGGAATGGATCAGCCACCGCTGTCTGCAAAAGGCTATCGGGGATAGAAAAGTGGTCTTGCACACCCATCCCGCCGAGATCATCGCTCTGGCGCAGCTTAGTTACGACGAAGAAGAGTTCAACGAGCTTTTTGCCAATCTCTTGCCAGAATTGCCGCTGTATTTGCCGGAAGGTTTTGCCATCGCAGCTCACCGCATGCCTGGCTCACAGGCCCTTTGCGATGCCAGCCTCGAGGCTCTGGATGGGCAAAAAGCCCTGATCTGGAGCGGACATGGCTTGCTCTGCTTCGGACACACTCTGGACGAAGCTATGGACTATATGGAGATCATGGTAAAAGCCGCCAGGATATTGCTCCTGCTCAGATAAGGTGTCCTAAAAATCAGACGGATAACTCTTCGCACGATTTTTGGCAAATAGTCAAAGCGTATGCTCCACATTCATTCTCACTACAGAGTATCAGTTTTGTTGATCATGGAAAGCAATTTCTTCAGCACCCGGTTCCCCATTCCGGGCTCTTGATCACATCCCTATCAAGCCCCAATCAAGCGTTAATAGTTAAGGCTTGATTGGAGCTAGATTACTATGAGATAGACGCCGTCAAGGTAGCAAAGCTTGCCTTACGAACAGGATTTCACATGGAGGCAGGGAGTGCTGATGGATCAGTGCTGGTAAAGGGCTTTCCGAGAGATAAAACAGGGCGGTCGTAATGAACCGCCCATGATAATGGATTGATCAGATTAGCCTAGAAGTAGAGATCGCGGGTTCCCGCTTTCATCTGTTGCAGCTTTTCTGTAACAGCCTTCTTCATACTCTCGTCTTCCACCTTGGCCAGTTCACTATCAATCAGAGCAAGACCGGTTTTCAGGGTTCTTTCCGAAGAGAAATCGTAGAGATACTCGGCAAAAGTGAGTAAAGCATTCGGAGTGCAGAAGCGCTTTACGAAACCAGGAATGGCAAACTCCATAAAGTGTTCTCCCGTCCGCCCTGCACGATAACAGGAAGTGCAGAATGAAGGAATGTACCCACCCTGGGCCAATTCATGGATCACATCATCCAGACTGCGAGTATCGCCTAGCACAAATTGAGACTTCTTGCGGGATTCCTCATCTTTGTGAGAATAATCGCCCACACCGATGGAGCTGCCGGCATCGATCTGGGATACCCCAAAACGTAACACTTCATTGCGTATGGCGATAGGTTCACGAGCGGTGAGTATCATGCCGGTATATGGAACGCTGAGGCGGATGCTGGCCACCAATAGTTTGAAATCGTCATCGCTTACCCCGTATGGAGGATGCTCTGCGAAATCAGTACCATTGGCAGGCTCGATGCGCGGGAAGGAGATGGTGTGGGGTCCCACGCCAAAAGTATCCTCGAGATGAATGGTGTGATACAGCAGACCCATCACCTCAAAGCGCCAGTCATACAGACCCATCAGAGCGCCGATGCCCAGATCGTCGATCCCGGCTTTCATAGCGCGGTCCAGACCGTCCAAACGCCAGAGGAAGCTGCTCTTGGGGCCTCTGGGGTGCAACTTTTCGTAGGTGGGCTGATGGTAGGTCTCCTGGAAGATCTGATAGGTGCCTATGCCTACAGATTTAACGATCCGGTAACCTTCGATATCCATTGGTGCGGCATTGATGTTTACCCGGCGGATTTCACCTTTTTTGTATTTGGTGTCATACACGGTTTGTACAGTATCGGCAATGAAGCGGGCGTCGTACATGGGATGTTCGCCGTACACCATGATCAGGCGTTTGTGCCCCGTCTCCACCAAAGCTTTAGTTTCTGCTACCAAGTCATCGTGGCTAAGGGTGGAACGCTGACATTCCTTGTTCGATATCCGGAAACCACAATAGACACAATCGTTTATGCACTCGTTTCCTACATAGAGCGGAGCAAAAAGAACAATCCTGTTGCCGTAGATCCGTTCTTTCAATTCGTGCGCGCCATCCATGATCAATTGACGGAGTTCGGGATCCTTTACATTGATCAGGGCGGCTGTTTCGTCCGGATTGAGGCGCTGTTTATCCAGTGATTTGGCTATGATATCACGGATACGGGAAGCAGGCGCGTTCTTCTGTTCCTGCAGTAATCGCTCAATTTCTTGATTCGGGATAAAGGACTTTACGCCCTCAATGCTGATTTTCATGGGGATCTCCTATTTTCAAAGTGGTAGTTTTTACCTTTACTCCCTGCATCATTCCCAGTTTTCCGGAAAATGCGCCCATATCGGCGGTGTTCATTTCCATCACGAGGAAGATTGCGGATACACCCCAATCCCGCATGGGATAACCCACACGTAAAAGGATATGCGGCGCATAAGCATGCAGGAGCTCGCTCACAGGCTGGAAGGCCGTGTCAATATCGTCTATCACGATAGTGACAACATGGCGTTTTAGATTCATGATTCATCCTGATTGCGATATAGAAGATAGATAGACGGCCAGGCGAGTGTTTTATGCTCCCTTGATGCCAGAACTCATCTCTCATCGCAGGTACTTTTTTTGCAAGATATTTAGGTGTTCGATTTCTGGCAAGGGAAAAATAGAAGTTGACAGCCTGAACTGCCTCAACACAGTTGTCTCACGTAACTTATTGCATTCTTTTGCAGCAAGTTAAGCGAGTAATGCCTATGAAAAAATACTACCTTACTATTGTCGTAACGATCTTGATAATAAATATGTCGGCCTCCACCTTTACGTGGTTTTCGCAGAATGATTCACGCTGGAACAGCAACCGTCTTGGCGGAGGCAGTTCAATCGGCCGTAGCGGCTGCGTGGTATCCTGTCTCTCAATGTTGCTAAACGCTGAAGCATCAAACCCATATATGACGCCTGACAAGCTTAATGACTGGCTGAGAAAAAACGGTGGCTATGCGGGCAATAACATGCGCTGGCAGATTCCGGGACTCATTGATGGCGAAGGCTTGGGCATGGAACTGGTGGCTCAAAGCACCAAACGCAACGATTGGAGCTTTCTTTCGGAGCAGCTGAGCCTGGGAAACAAAGTGATCGTGAAAGTGGCTGGCAGAAGATCCCATTGGGTGCTGGTGGTTAAGCAGGATGGTCCCCCCGACAAGGCCTTGTCCTATATCGTAAACGATCCGGGCATGAAGCAGTATGAAGAGCGAAGCTTGGCATATTGGGGTGGATTTCGTTCCGCCAGAAGCTACAGCGGAAACTGGCTGGATGAGCAAGCCTTCAATCTCAGCAGTGAAATCAACGTTGTCCCTGTGACGGATGATGAGACGTTCTTGTATGATATTTACAATCTTCCGGTTCCTGCAGATGTATACGTAACCCTCGAGAACAGTCTGGACGTGGAAATCCACGGATTCTTCATCCTGGGTTTGTTCGATGCAGAGGGCAATCTGATCTACAGTATTGACTACGAGTACGCAAAAGTAGAACCTGAAGGGAGCATCGATTTGCTCTATGAAATGCCGGATATCACGCCTCTGGAAAGCGAGAGCAACACATTGAAGATTGTATACAGCAAGTATTTTTCCACCATGCCATCGCAACATGATACCATAGACTTGAATCCTGTAGGCATACGTAATCTAAGCAAGCACGAGGATTAGGCTATTCCATTACCTTTTCCCTACCCTCGTACACTTCGTGATGCTACTCTAGTTTACTGCCCCTTATCACCTTGAATCTATTGAATTTCATTGACATTTTAGGCACTTTAATACCAATGACACCAGATATGGATCGTGTAACCCGGATGATGTTTATTTTGTGAAGCCGGGTATATTGTGAGGAATTATGGACTTGTCGCGTTATAAAGAATTACTGATAAAAGCCCCTTTTGCTTTCGCATTGCATAGAATGCGATTCGATCAGGAAGGTAAGGCAATCGACTATGTGTTCCTGGAAGTAAACGAGGCTTTCGAGAACTCAACGGGGCTAAAAGCCAAAGATATCATCGGTAAAACCCTCAGCGAGTGTCTACCCCACGACTTGGGTAAAGGGAACCGTTGGGTCGAGACGTACGAGGAAGTGTGCAAGACGGGTAGGGACAGAGTGTTTGAAGAGTATTCTGACGCACTCCAGAAATGGTTCCTCGTCTTTGCCCACGCCATATCTGAAGACATGTTCACCACCATCTTTATGGATACCACGAAAAGCTGGGAGATGCAAAGCCAAATCCAGGAAACCAAAGACCGGTTTCATTTGATCAGCAGGTACTCGGCAGATTGGATGTTGCTCCTTGATAAAGACCTAAATGTACGCTACTCCAGCGATGCCGTCGAGAAGATCCTGGGGTTTAAAGCCAGTAGTTTCGTGGGATCGCGTAGCCTGAAATTTATACATCCCGATGACCGAACAAAACTCAAACAATTCATGAATACCGTGCTGGAAGAACCAGAACAAACTCACAATGGGGAATTGAGGATCCTGGACGCGGAAGGTGGCGAGCATTGGGTGGATGCCATTGCCACCAACCTGCTGCACATCCCGGCGATCAATGCCATACTCCTGAACATCCGCGAGAACACGCAAAACCACAATGCCCTACTAGCACTCAATGAGAGCGAAGAACAACTCCGTATCATCACAGAAAACGTGAGCGACATCATCTTTGTATCAGATAAAACACTAAATACTATCTGGGTAAGCCCGTCTGTCCAGAACGTCCTGGGAGAGACCGTAGAAGAACATCTCAGCCGCCAGATGCATGAAAAGCATAGCCCTGAGTCCAGAGCTCATATGCGAAACATACTCCTGGAGGAAATAGCCCTGGATGAAGATCCGGCTGCAAACCGTCAGCGCACGAGAATCATCAATACTCAGTACATAAAGACGGATGGCTCGGTGATTGATATCTCGATGCATATATCCTTTCTAAGAGATGAGAATGGTAAGTTTAAGGGCCTACTCGGCGTCAGTCGCGATGTAACCGAGCAACTACGCTATGAGAAAGAACTAAAGCAAAAAAACGTCTACATAGAATCCCTGCTTAACGCCATACCCGATTTGATGTTTATCCTGGAACAGGATGGGACGATAGCGGATGTAAAGGCTGGGATAAACACTGATATAAAGATACCCAGACAACACCTGATCGGAAGGAATGTGGCAGATATCGACTCCGGACAAGCTTCGGATAAGATACTCTCAGTATTGGCCAATCTTCAGCAATCAGACGCTTTGCACACAATCGATATTGATCTCGAAACAGAGGGTGAAAAAAGAGCATATGAAGCCAGAATAACCCCCTATGAGGGAGGCAAAGCCATCGCCCTACTCAGGGATGTGAACAGTGAACGTAGAGCCATCGAGGCACTTACTCTGCAAGGCGATTTCCAGCGGATGATTGTGGATATCTCCACCGACTTCCTTAAATCGACTTTGCAGAATCTGAGCGAGTTGATCGATGAAGCCTTGGCCAGGGTTGGCAAATTCTTCGGTGTCCACAGGGCTTACGTGTGCCGCTACTCGCAGGATTATCAAAGTATTAGTGACACAAACGAATGGCACAATGACCATGTGGAGGCATTGCAGCCCTTAGTTCAAAACTTCCCTTCCTCATCCATCCCATGGTGGAGCACTCACATCCTCGCATCACAAATAATCAATATACCAGATACTGGCAAGATGCCCAAAGCCGCAATAGCGGAAAAGCAAATCCTGGCCAGTCAGAATGTCAAATCTATTCTGTGCGTACCAATCGTTGCCGGGCAGAGAGTATTGGGTTACTTCGGTTTTGATAGTATTGGAGTATACAGGGAATTCTCCGAGTCTGTAGTAAACAACATCAAAGTAATCGCCAATGTCCTGGCTGATGTAATTCTGAAACAGGAGATTGAAGAGATAGTCAACTATCAAAATGAATTGCAGGATCTGCTTACCAAGATTGCCACTCAGTACATAAGCATGCCTTCGGATAAAATGGAAGAATCCATCCAATCATCGTTGGCCGATATGGGCGAGTTCACCAGTTCAGATAGGGTCTATGTGTTTGAATACGATTGGGATAACGGGATCACTAAGAATACGTTTGAATGGACCAGGATCGGCATATCTGCACAGATTCTAAACTTGCAGACCATCCCCCTTGCCGATATCGGGTACTGGACAAGCAACCATCTGGCTGGGAAATACGTGTATGTAGAAAATGTGGACTTGCTGTCGGTAGATGATCCCATCCGGAAGATTCTTGAGCCTCAAAGCGTCAGAAGCACGATCGCCCTCCCCATGATGAAAGATGATCTCTGCATCGGTTTTGTGGGATTTGACTCGGTGAGACAGACCAAGAGATACACCGACAAAGAGATTACTCTACTGGAACTATATTCCAGACTATTGGTGAACCTTCGTAACCGAGTGGAATTGGAGAACAACCTGCGTCAGGAGAAAGAAAAAGCAGAAGCCGCCAGCAAGGCTAAGAGTGAGTTTTTGGCCAATATGAGCCATGAGATTCGTACTCCCCTGAATGGAGTGATCGGATTTACCGAATTGATGCTAAACTCCACGCTGAACAGCACACAGCAGTCATATGCGCAGAACGTGGTCAGCTCCAGCTATAACCTTCTGGGTATCATCAATGATATTTTGGATTTCTCCAAGATCGAGGCTGGGAAACTGGAACTGGAACTGCTGCGTACTGATATCATCGAACTGGTGGAACATGCTGCCGACATTGTGAAGATCAAGACAGCGCAGAAGAAAATCGAATTACTCCTGGAAATTGATCCTCAGATCCCCAGATATGCCGTGATTGATCCCCTGAGGGTAAACCAGATATTGGTTAATCTGCTTAGTAATGCCGCCAAATTCACCGAGCAGGGCGAAGTGCACGTTAAGCTGGAACACCGGATGACCGATGGCGACCATGCAGATATCACATTCACGGTTCGCGATACCGGGATTGGCATCAAACCCCAGCAACGCAAGATGCTGTTCAGGGCATTTTCTCAGCTCGATTCCTCCACTACTCGCAGATATGGCGGCACAGGGCTGGGGCTGATCATCTCCAGCCATTTGGCACAGATGATGAACTCCCACATTGATCTTGATAGTGAAGAAGGTAAAGGATCGGTATTTTCATTTACCATCAACGCCAGAGTGGAGGTGGGTGAAAGAGCTCAGGCTGGCGAAATGAAGAATCTAAAGAAAGTACTGATCGTGGATGATAATCAAAACAACCTAACCATCCTGCAACACACGCTTTTACACTGGGGATTGACCCCTATCTGCGCCATAGACGGCCTGAAAGCTGTGGAAGTCCTGCAAAACCAAAGTGACATTGATGCCATGGTTTTGGACTACAATATGCCTTATCTGAATGGCATAAACACGATGAAGATGATCCGCTCTCAGCTTACCGGCAAGCATCAAAGAATACCCGCCATCCTGCTGCATAGCTCAGCCGAAGATGCTGTCATCATCAACGAATGTAAAAAGCTGGATATTCATAACCGCCTGGTAAAACCAGTCAAAACCCGCCAGCTTTACAATGCCCTGCTAAGTATTGATTCCAATTCCCGAGAAATCACCAGAGCCACCCCTGTACCCATGCTATCGGAAATGCAGACCGTTTCGTTCGATACCAGAGCTCGCATCTTGATCGCTGAAGACAATATCTTGAATCTAACCCTCCTGAAGGAAATGATCATTCAGCAGATCACTGACGCCGAGATCCTGGAAGCATCTGATGGTCTGGAAGCCATTAAAGCACAGAAAGAACACGAACCCCATCTGATCTTAATGGACGTGCAGATGCCCAATATGGACGGCATCAGCGCCACCAGAGAGATTCGTAAGACATCCCAGGTTCCTATCATCGCCATCACTGCCGGCGCGCTGAAAGAGGAGCGCCAAAAGTGTCTGGACGCTGGTATGAACGACTTTGTGACCAAGCCAGTTTTGGCCGCAGAGCTGCGTGAAACGATGCTGGATTACCTCAGCGAGATCCTTCCTCAGAGCAACTCAGAGCGTAGACCTCAGATAGATAAGCATCTATTCAATTATCAAGCTTTGATGGATAACCTGTCTCAGGACGAAGAGACCCTGTATAGTCTCTTGGATATTGTCCAAAATAGCATCCCCACAAAGCTTGAAGACCTGAAGCAAGCAATCGATCGTGTTGATCTGCCCGAGATGAAAGCCATCTTGCATTCCATCCGCGGTTCTGCCCAAAACATGTATTTCATAGCTCTGGCAGAAGCGGCAGCCATCCTGGAAAAATCTGGTGAAGACATTAGCAAGGAAAATGCCAAAGTACTATTCGATGACATCATGCACAGATGGCACGAAGTGTTGAATGTGATAGTGGATTTCAAGCTGCCCTGATCGGCCTTACCTGACCACTGACAACACTATTCACCCTCTTTCAGCGCTAACCACTAGGGAGATACTTCAAGAGTGTGACGAAAGTGGAACCGGATTACATCGTCCAGCGAGATCAGGATTGATCCTTCAAATTGATGTTCCTGCTTTTAAAGCCATAACCCAGAACGTCATAGACATCGGTTAAAATCATAAAGGCATCTGGATCAATCTCCTTTACAAGGTCGGTTAACTGAGGCACTTGACGTCGGTTTAGCACGCAAAAGAGCACATTTATGTCTCTCTGATGAAAGCCACTCATCGCCTTGAGATAGGTGACACCACGCTCAAGCTTGTCATAGATCTCGTCCCGGATCTCATCCACGTCATTAGATATAATGTACACGCCTTTGATGTATGGTAAACCCTCAGAAGCCAGATCAGTGATTTTGGTGGTGATAAAAAGGTTTATATAGCCCCAAATGAGCAGTTTGGGATCGCCAAGCAAGAGCGCTACAGCCAGGATGATGCCAGTCTCCACAATGTAGTATCCCGTGCCGATGGATAGATTGGCTTTTTGCTTGATCAGAGCGACAGGGATATCCGTGCCACCCGTAGAACCTCGAAAACGGAAGATCAAGCCCAAACCTAAACCCAGCAGAACTGAACCCGCAATGGCAGAGAGAAACATCTCTTCAGGAGGAAGCATGGCATAAATGATCCGTCCGTTCACCACATGAGTGTACTGCGCCAGGTCACTTACCAGACCCACTTTATGCAATACGGGGAAACTCATAAAGTCGGTCATCAGAGCTGATACCAGCATTCCGTAAAGAGACTTACTGCCAAAGGATTTCCCGATAAAGATGAAGCTGATGATGAAGAGCGGGATATTGATCATCACCATGGAGACACCATTGGGCAGGCCAAAAAAGGCATTCAGGATCTGGGATATACCCCCAACTCCGCCGGGAGCCATGTTGTATGGTAAGAGGAACCACGAATAACCGGCAGCGAAAAAAAGGGAAGCAAACACAATCCCGACGTGATTGCGGATTTCTTTTTGCAGGCGCTGAGCGCGAGACAACTTGGTAGGCATCTTATCTCCTATTATACTTGACGAATTAGCCTGTCGAATTTACGTTGCATAGTTTCGGGCGTTGTCGCTCAGTGATCACTGTCTGACGCCCGAATGAATCATAAACTCCAAGGATATACTATGAAGATCGATATTAGATTAGACGGGATAAAACACAGTCTCATCGAAACAGACAAGCCCAGACCGATATCCCAGCTCCTGAAAGGGACAGGGATCGATCGTGAGCAGGTTCTGAGCTATAAAATTATGCATCGGGAATATGTCAATGAAGATTATGTCCCTGATGGCGACACTCTGGTGAATTGCATCACAGCCCGACATCCGGAAGGCTACAGGATATATCAGGATTCAGCCATCTTTATAATGGCCAAAGCCCTGCAGACTCTACTGGGAGAAGCTCATGCCCTGGTAGCTGAGCATTCCATTGGCGATGGGCTCTTTTGCGAAGTGTTCAATTCCGAACGGTTTAGCGAAGAGGATTGCGCCCGTCTGAAGACAGAAATGCTGCGGATCATAGCCAGTGATCTGCCCATTGACCGGATCAATGTGAAGTACGCGGAAGCCATAGATATCTTTAACACTATGCGGCGCAAGGATGTGCTCAGAAACATTAAATCTCTTTTTACCGATAGTGTGCCTATCTACCGTTGCGGCAAGTACTACGACTTCTTTGTCCGTCCTCTTGCCGACAGAACGGGGATTATCACCGAGTTTGACATAGTGTATCAGTCCCCGGGCTTCATTCTACGCTTTCCGAGTGGACCCGAGATTAAGCTGGCCCAGCCCTTCAAGCTGCCCCAGAAAGTGTTTGCTCTGCACCAGGAACACGATAAGTGGCTGGACATCCTGCGAGTACACAATATCTATGATATCAACCGCCAGATCGATTCCTACGACATATCAGGATTCATACTCGTGGAAGAAGCCCTGCATGAGAAAAAGATCGCTGAGATAGCCGCAGATATCGTGAAGCATGAAGAGGTCAAGCTGATCCTGATCGCCGGTCCTTCATCCTCTGGTAAAACGACCTTTGCCAAGCGCCTTAGCGTTCAACTCCAGGCCAGCAAAGCCAAACCGATTGTAATCGGGATGGACGACTATTTCCTAAATCGGGATCGTACTCCGCGCAAGGAAGATGGGGATTTCGATTTTGAATCCATCCACTCCATAGATCTGGAACACCTGAATCATCAGCTTAGTCAATTACTAGCCGGGGAACAGATTGAGCTTCCGCATTACGATTTTACCCGCGGGATCAGGCGCCCCAGTAACAACTATGTGAAGATGGAAAAGGACAACGTCATCATCATGGAAGGCATTCATGGTTTGAACGATGAATTGACCGCATCCATCCCCCAAAACCGTAAAGCCAAGATCTATATCTCCGCCCTCAATCAGCTAAATATCGACAATCACAATCGGATTCCGACCACTGATTGCCGGCTTTTACGCAGGATTATCCGCGATCATCAATACCGGGGATATTCTGCTGAAGAAACCCTGATCCGCTGGAAAGACGTACGTGAAGGTGAAGAAAAGAACATCTTCCCCTACCAGGAAAATGCCGATTACATGTTCAATAGCAGCCTCACTTTCGAGCTGGGGGTACTGAAAAAGCATGCCTGGAAGCTGCTGCAGAGTGTACCCTCCACTTCCTCTGCTTACACGGAGGCAAACCGGCTCCTGCGCATACTGGCTCATTGCCGCGACATCGCAGACGCGTTGGTACCCTACAACTCCATCATTCGGGAGTTCACAAACGGTTCGATATTCCGCTACTAACCAATTAGGAGAAACATGATGCCGAAGATTAATATCCTCTCTGAAGACGTCAGGAACAAAATCGCCGCCGGAGAAGTGATAGAGCGTCCCGCCTCAGTGGTCAAGGAATTGGTAGAAAACGCGATTGATGCCAAGGCCGATACCATTACCGTGATTGTGGAGAATGGTGGTAAGGATCTGATCCAGGTGATTGATAACGGACTGGGCATGGAACCCGATGACGCCATGCTCGCTTTGGAAAGCCATGCCACCAGCAAGATACGCAACGTGGACGACATCGTGCATATCAATTCCCTTGGCTTCAGGGGAGAAGCACTGCCCTCCATTGCCTCCGTATCGCACTTCACGATGGTAACCCGTAGTGCCAATCTGGATGTGGCCACCCGCATTGAGATCAACGATGGCAAGCTCAGAGATATGCAAAAGACATCCTCAAATCCCGGAACGACAATCTGGGTAAGAGGACTCTTTAAGAGCCTTCCCGCAAGACGTAAGTTCCTTCGTAGTGAGACCGTTGAGCTTCGTCATATCATGAAATACTTTCACTATCAGGCTATAATATACCCAAATATAAGCTTCAAACTTATAGCTGATTCCCGTCAAAAGCTGAATTATATCGCCTCTGAAGACCGGAACCGCAGGATGAGCGAGATCTTTGGCGCAGGCTTCTTTCAGGACGACTTGATCGAGATCTCAGGCGCCAATGGCGAGTATCGAGTGGATGGCTACATCCTTGGCCTGGAAGAACGGCATGACAAGCTCATCGACGCCCAGTATGTGTTCATAAACGGTCGTTTTATCAACGACAAGACTGTAAAACACAGCATCAAAAGTGCCTACGAGCCCTTCATCTTGAAGACACGAACCTGGATGAAAGGCAGTACCCCGCCATACATACTATTCATCCATGTGCCCCCCACCCAGATCGATGTTAATGTATCACCCACCAAGAGTGAAGTGCGCTTTAGAGAAAACAACCTCGTTCACAGCCTGATCTTCGAAACCCTCTCCCGGGCCTTGAAACGCTATGAGGAACAAAAGTTCGCCAGTGCCAGGCAAAAGTTTACTCCGCCATTTAGTGCTGAGAGAGCCAGCAGCTTTGAGCGCGATGTTCTGGTTAGCAACACTCCCATCCCCAAATACGCCGAGTATCGCAAGGAATTTGGAAATCTCTATCAGGATGACCTTTTCCGCCAAGCGGAAGAGCAGAGTTCTGTGCCAAGACACGACATCCCGATCGTAAATCCTGATGTGAGCGAGAAGGCAGAACAGCAAGAGATACTGCCGGATTTACCCAATGACAGCATATCTTACAAGCTGCTTTTGCAAAACGAGGAAGAGTACGTCAATCCCTGGCAGTTGCACAACACCTATATCTTTGTCCAGGTGGAAGATGGCCTGGTGATCATCGATCAACATGCTGCTCATGAACGTATCCTTTACGAAAAGCTGATCCATCGCACAGGCGGCGCACCAGCGGTGAGGCAAAAGCTAATAGTGCCGATCGTGATCGACATTCCGCCCTATATCGCCTCTGAGATTCGGGAATTGGTGGATCAGAACATCGAGCTTTTCAACAAAATAGGTTTTGAACTCAAGAAGTTCAGCGGTGATTCCATCGTAATCGAGGAGATCCCGGCAGAATTGGGGGATTTTCAGGGCGGGAAAGTGTTTGTAGAGATCCTCAAACAACTGGAATCGGAGATCGAGATCAATGCAGACTTTCGTGATTCTCTGGCCAAATCCATTGCCTGCAAAGCCGCCATCAAAGCCAATACCCCACTATCGCGCAGGGAAATGCTGAGCTTGATCAACAATCTCTTTGCCTGCAGGGTACCCTATTTCTGCCCTCATGGTCGCCCTTTGATAGTAAAGATGCCACTAACGGATTTTGAGAAAAAGTTCAAGCGTCTGGTATGATCATCACCATTGAAGGCCCTACCGGAGCAGGAAAAAGCGCCATTGCCCTGGAGCTCGCGCAAGCTCTTCAGACGGAAATAATCAGTTGCGACTCACGCCAAATCTACCGGTATCTCGATATCGGGACAGCTAAAGTGGATTCCAGCGCCAGACAACTGGTACAACACCATCTACTGGATATCGTGGATCCTGATCAAAGCTACAACGCCGGAAACTTCGTGAAGGATGCCTCGGCGATCATTGAAGGGCTGGAAGCCAGGGGCAAGATCCCCATCCTCTGCGGTGGAACAGGCATGTACATCAAAAGCTTGCTGGAAGGCTTGTTTGAGCACCCAGAGCTCGATCCTGCTCTTAGGAAGAAGCTGAACCTCCGTCTTCAAAACGAAGGATTACCAGCACTTTATGAAGAATTGAACAGCGTTGACCCCGTCTTTGCCCTCAGGATCGGATCCAATGACCCGCAAAGGACTCTGCGCGGTCTGGAGATTTTCCAGGCCACAGGGAAGAGCATCACCCAGCATTGGGCAGAACAGCACAAATCCCAGGCTTTCGATACCTTCCGCATCCTCATCGCCCCTCCCCGGGCAGAGCTCTATCAAAACATTGATGCCAGAATGGCACAGATGGTGGAACGTGGTTTGCTCTCTGAGATAGAGAAGCTTCTGGACATGGGCTACACCTGGCAGGATCCTGGATTGAACAGCCTGGGTTACAAAGAGTTCCGTGCCCACTTTGAAGATCATCAGAGCGTTGAAGAATGCGCCGATCTGGCTGCCCAGCACCATCGCAACTATGCCAAGCGTCAGATGACCTGGTACCGAAAAGTGACTTTCGATTTGACATACGAGGATTCCCGCATTAGTTTATCAGATATTCTCAGGGTACTAGAAGCCCGATAATTGAGGTTAACGAGGAAACTCATGCAAATCATTGCCAAAGTATTGAACATAGAGATCAGCGACACAGACATGGTTCGTGAGATGCGCTGTGGGGGTGATTACGCCCAAGCTTTACGCCGCTTGATTGATCGTTGCCTGTTATTGGCAAAAGCCATGGAAATGGGCTTTAGCGTTTCGGATGAAGAGTTTGACGTCGCCTTGATGGAGTTGCTGGATGAGGAGGAGCCTTTTGGACTACCCACCGGCAGCCTGCAAGATTTGGACGCCATGGAAATGGAGACTCTGCTCAAACGCAATATCATCATCAAGAAATACCTCAATTCCATCTATCCAATCCTGCCAGACATATCTGTGGATAAGCTACGTGAGTTATACCGGGAGCAGAAGGATAGCTTCTGTTGCGAAGAGATGGTACGCTGTTCCCACATCCTCATCAGTGGTGAGGGTGCATACGATAAAGCAGTGTCCATTCGCAGCAAAATTCACAGTCCTGAAGATTTCGAAGAGTACTGCCGAGAATGCAGCGATTGCCCATCCAGCGAATGTTGCGGAGATCTGGGATTTTTCCCCAAGGGCAAGCTGTTCCCTGAGATAGACCAAGTGGCTTTTACCCTTGACTTGAATCAGATCAGCGACCCCTTCGCCACCTCCGAAGGCTACCATATCCTCATGCTCACCGACCGCAAGAAACCTCAACCTGTCCCCTTTGAAGAGATTCAATCCAGTTTGGCTCAGCAGATCCGTCAAATGGAACGTGAATACTTCCTGATGCGCCATTTGAGCGAGCTTTATAACGAATACAAAAGCCAAATACTGATTCTGACCGATGCCAAGCAACAAGCTTGATGGTTACTTTGGCTTCACGAGTTTTGGCGAATCCCACGGACCTGCAATAGGTCTGGTCATCGATAGCCCCCCTCCCAATCTTGATTTTCCCCACGACGCCTTAAAATCCGCACTGGCCAGGAGAAACATCGGCACACCCTACAAGACTCCCCGCAATGAGAGTGACGATTATGAGATTCTCAGCGGTGTCTTTGAAGGCAAAACCACCGGCATGCCCCTCTGCATCGTCGTGCGAAACCATGATGCCCGCAGTCTGGATTATGAAGCGTTCAAGAACGTGTTTCGCCCAGGTCATGCCGATTTTGCCTGGTACGAAAAGTATCACATCTATGACTACCGCGGAGGCGGACGTGCTTCCGGCCGCGAAACCCTAACCCGAGTAATAGCCGCCAGCTTTACCGAAGACATCATCAAGCCCATCACGATTGAGACGCGTTGCCTGCAGATTGGCGAATTTATAGCCGATCCAGATGGAATATGGGAAGACAATCCCTTCGCCTGGTCAGACAAGGCCAGCCTGGCTAAACTCTATGACTATCTGGACAATGTGAAGGCCGAAGGAGACTCCGTTGGCGGCATTATTGAACTGACGGCTATGAATGTGCCGGCAGGACTGGGCGATCCGGTGTATGACAAACTCAGTTCAAACATCGCCAAAGCCATGCTCAGCATCCCATCGGTAAAGGGGATCAGTTTTGGTGATGGTGAAGCCCTGGCGAGTATGAAAGGCTCCCTTGGCAATGATCAGATCTCCAGTACTGGCTTTCTCAGTAATCATCAGGGCGGGATCAACGCTGGAGTGTCAAACGGCAACGATTTGCGCCTTCGCCTTATCGTCAGGGCTGTACCCTCTGTCAGCAAACCCCAAGGTACCATAGACAAAGCGGGAAAAGACCATATCGTCAGCATCCAGGGACGCCACGATGTATGCCATATCCCTCGCCTGATCCCCGTTGCTGAAGCCATGCTGAAGCTCTGTCTGGCCGATGCCATCCAGCATCAAAAGCTTATCTCTGGTGAACAGGCTAACCTGAGCAGCTATCGGGAAAGCCTGGACAAACTGGATGAAGATCTCATTCTCCTGCTACACCGCAGGAAGAAGCTCGTAGAGCAGGTAAAAGCCTTCAAGAAGGAGCATCAGCTAAGCCCCCGGGACGAAGATCGCGAAAGAGAGATTATCGCTCGCAGCCGTGATTTGGGCAGGGAACTGGATCTGGATGACGATATCGTATACCGGATCATGCACCTGGTATTGCAAAGCTCGCAATGATCATCCTAAGTGTACCTTACAGGGACAAACACAGTCTGCTCAGAGTCGATGCCGCTGATCTTACAGAGTATCGTCTGGATTATTGTCCTGATCCTCAAAACATCGATTTCAGCGCATTTGATGAGGACAGCATCCTCACTTTTAAGGGCGCAGACGACAACCCTGATATCAGGCGTAAGATGCTGCATACAAGGGCATTGGTTGATGTTGATTACAATGATTACTGTGGCCTTCCGGGTGATGTCGATAAATCGAGGCTGATCATCTCGCTTCACACCAAATCTTTTGACTCAAAGCGGATTGAGCAGCTACTCCGGCTGCCGGGAGATTTCTTTGCTCTCAAAATCGTCTTTGAAGCCAAGAGTTTTGAAGAAATCCTGCTAACTCAGGCCATGACCGAATCCAGTGGCAACCCCAGGGTTATCTTCAACGTCACAGGACCATATGCCGCGTTTCAGAGACCTCTCTACCGCTTTTTTTCCTCGATGGCTGTCTATCTCTACGATAGAGAAAGTACATACCCGGGGCAGTTGAGTTTGGCACAATTCCAAGCAATTTCTGGAACCGGAATCCATGAGAGTTCCTCCATCTATGGCATCATTGGCGGAGCTCAGGTATCCGCCAGTTACAGCCTGGAAGCTTACAACCGTTTTTTTTTGGAACAAGGAAATGATGCCCACTACCTACCAATTCCTGCCCAAGATAGCGAGGAAGCTATCAGTATAGTTAAGTGGCTGAAGCAGCATTTTGTTCTCGGGGGCTTATCCGTGACCAGTCCCCTGAAATGTGAATTGCCATTATCACTCGGTGTGGATGGCACTGCGATCAACACCATTCGCTTCAGGGATGTGCCCATTGAAGGCTATCAATACATTCCCGCGTTATCCTGCTATGCCCGAAGCATAAATACCGATATCTGCGCCCTTCGGGAAAGCCTTGCCCGGCTACAGGTTAGCTGTGAGAATAGCATATTCATTTACGGGAGTGGTGCTTGCGCGGAAGCCTTCATCAATGAACTCATGAACTGTGGATATCATAGTATCACCCTGGGGGGAAGAAATCCCAAGCGGGTTAGTTACTTACGCACAAGATACTCGCTGTCACCATCAGTACCCACCTTTTGCCATTTACTGATCAACGCCAGTTCCCGTTTATCCTTTGATGCGGATTCTGATTTAACACATTTCGATAAACTGATCGAACTGCCTTACCAAAGAGAGAGGCTCAGTGATCTGCAAAAGCTGGCCATGGAGCGTAATCTCCCCCACATCAGCGGATTAGCCTTCTTCAAGCTGCAACACCTGGCCCAACGGGCGTTTCTACTTGATTGATTT
>JAEWNJ010000140.1 GCA_023392795.1 Candidatus Cloacimonadota bacterium | reverse complement strand
TTCCGTACCCTTAATGATCGATGAAGGCTTTGAGAATTACCCCGATTTCAGTCTGGATTTTGGCGACTGGACCGTGGTGGACTGGGATGAAGATCCCACGGTTGGCATCCCGGGGCACGAGTTTCCCAATAGCGGCAGCAGTATGGCATTCATGGTCTTTGACCCCGGCCAGACAGTTCCACCTGTGCAGGATGTTTATTCCTTCAATGGCAATAAAATCGCCGCAACCTTCTGTCCTCAGAGTTCTGTCGCATATGACTGGCTGATCACTCCCCGCATCCAATTGGGCGAGAACAGCCGGGTCAAGTTCACTGCTATGAGCTATTCCCAGCCGCTGCATTACGGAAGTTTCATCCTTGGCGTCAGTACTTGGGAGGATCTGGATATGATGCTCTTCGACAATGTCTCCGGCGGTGGCTCTATCTTGATTCCCCGGGAATGGACCACCTTCGAATACGATCTATCGGCCTATAATAACCAGGAAGTCTTTATCGGACTCTCTTGCTTATCCACAGGTATCACAGCGATCTTTGTGGACGATTTCAAGGTATACAGCGGATCGATCCCTACATTTGCCATTACCCCGTCCAGTTATGATTTCGGTGCGCACATGGTGGGGACTCTGAGTGAACATGAATTCATCGTGAGCAATTCCGGTGCCGATGGTCTGGTGATCACCGGGATGGAGCTCAGCGGCAGCGATGTGTTCAGCGTATCCCATGTTGCCGAACTGCCCTGGCAGATGGGTGCCGGCGAAAGCGAAAGCCTGAGAGTAGGGTTTTCTCCTACCCAGAGCGGACAATACTCCGCCACTCTCAGCATTACCGATAATGTGAACGCAAGCCCGCACTTGATCAGTATCTCGGGAACTGCTTCTCCCGTTAGCAACGATGATGATCTGAATCCCGAGCTAAGCACCGGACTCCTGGGCAACTACCCCAATCCCTTCAATCCCGAAACGACCATACGCTATTCCCTGAAAGAAAGCGGCCCCGTGACTCTTGAAATCTACAACCTCAAAGGACAGATGATCCGGCGTTTGGAAAACTCAGTGAAATCAGCCGGAGAACACAGCATGGTTTGGGACGGGAAAGATGCCAATGGCAGGGATCTGGGCTCCGGCGTGTATTTTTACAAACTGAATTGTGGAACCTACAGCAGCAGCAAGAAGATGATCATGCTGAAGTAAGATAGGAAGGATGGTAAAAAATCCTTTCATTTTACCCGCGCTGTTGCTATGTGCTTAGTTATTGGTACAGGTAGCGGATTATTGTGGCGACAGCCGTTTGGCTTTTTTTGAATCATATTTGTGTAGAAGAGAGATGCATGCGTCGGATTGTATGCGTAAACGTCATCTTGTGATTCGGTTTTATGCGTCACATTCCAGTATGTCAACCTACTAAGGTTTCCTGTAAACAAGGAGTGTAATATGAAACGTATTATGTTGCTGGTCTTGATTGTTTCCAGCTTTCAGCTGTGCCTTGGTCAACGAATTGCGCCTCATGGCGAGTTTGAAGCAAGCAAATTCTCCCACACGAGTCAGCCCTATTTTGCCATATCCAAAGATTATGCGCCTGAGCAGCGGGATGAAATGGATCCTCCCACCAATCTTGAGGCCACGCTTGATGGCAACGATGTTCACCTTACCTGGAACCATCCTGATCCAGGCTCTCAGATCATTTTCTCGGATAGCTTTGAGTCCTATCCTGATTTCGCTTTGCAATTTCCGCCCTGGGTGCTGGTGGATGGCGATCTGGGGCTACCATACTTTTGTTCCTATGCCGATTGGCCGAATACAGCGACTGCGCAATCTTTCATTATCTTCAATCCATCGGCCACAATGCCGCCCATCACCGATATGCCTGTTCACAACGGAAGCAAGTTTGCTGCATGTGTTGCCAATTCAGCTGGGCCCAATGATGATTGGATGATGTCACCAATCCTGAATGTCGGCACGGGATCACAACTGAGTTTCTGGGCAAGATCCTATATCATGCCCTACGGTTTGGATCGCTTTCGGGTCATGATCTCCGGCGGCAGCACCAATCCCGACGATTTCATTGCCCTCAGCCCGGGAGAATACACTCAGGCTCCTACGGTTTGGACTCAATATACATACGATCTTACAGCTTATGCCGGGCAGAGCATTCGCTTCGCGATTCAGTGTGTCACAAATGACGCATTTATCCTTATGTTAGATGATATTGTGGTTAGTGATCCGGGACTCTCCAGATCTGAAGATCGCGCTCTGTTGGGTTACAAAGTGTATCGGGATGGTATCCTGCTGCAAACCATCAGTGATCCCCAGAATTGTGCTTACGATGATTTGGATATGGAATACGGGCTTTATACATATACCGTCACTGCAATCTACAGTTCGGGAGAATCCATCCCGGCAGGACCCTTGAGTGTAAACATCAGTAATCTTCACCCCCCGCAGAATCTCGTTGCTACGACGGATGACCATGATGTTACCTTGCTTTGGGATGGCCCGGCTCCACCGAGCAATGGAGAATGGATATCGTGGAGTGATTATGAAGATGTTTGGGACAATAGCATCGGTACCGGCACCCAGGCTCTGTTTGATGTGGCACAGATGTTTGATGCTGCGGATCTTGCGGAGTATCAGGGAGATGCACTTACTCACGTAAAGTTTGTGTCTCATTACGAGAATTGTGTCTATACCGTCAAAGTATGGACAGGCGGTAGCGCGACGGAACCCGGAATGCTGGTTTACAGTGGGGTTCAGAGCAACGTAAATGATAACGACTGGAGCATACACGTGCTTTCTACTCCTATTCCCATTCCTCCGGATAGACTCTGGATAGGTTATGAGATAGACACTATGGGCGGCTACCCGGCTGGTTGTGATGACGGCCCGAGTGTCCCGGGGAAAGGGGACCTGATAAACATCGGGGGGTGGACTACTCTTACTGAGATTGGCCCTTACTTCTCGTATAACTGGCAGATTAAGGGCTTTGTGGACCAAGGGCGCTCCTTGAAAAATGTTGCCGTAAAAGCCATCGCTGAGCAAGCCCGGCAGTCTGTAACAGGCAGTTTATCGCTATCGCATAACCATACGATAAGGCATAGCCGGGCTCTGACAGGATACAGGATAAAACGCAATGGCGTGGAACTGGGCTTGATCGCTGATCCCAGCGCAACCAGCTATCTGGATCCCGGTCTGAGTAATGGCACATACAGCTATGCAGTAAGTGCTGTATACAGTGATGGCGAATCCTTCCCGGCCATGATAGATGTAACCTTAGATGCGCCAACTGAGGATATGCAGTTTGGGGATGGCTTTGAGACTTATCAGGATTTCAGCGCCGTGTTTGCGCCATGGACAACCATAGATATGGATCTCTCTGATACTTACGGGTTTTTCGAGATAGACTTTCCGGGGAATCTTGATCCCATGTCCTACATAGTCTTCAATCCATCCGCCACAACCCCGCCCATGACTGATGCCGTAGCCCATGAAGGGACACGGATGCTCGCCTCGTTTGCTTCCATCAATCCTCCCAATAACGATTGGGTGATCACCCCCAGATTGAATCTGGGTACCGGAAGCATGCTACGGTTTTATGCGAGAAGCCACACGAATTACTACGGGTTGGAACGCTTCCAAGTAGGCATAAGCACAGAGCCAGAGCTCAACTTGCAGAGTTTTCAGTTCGTCAGCGGAGCATCCTATATAGAAGCACCCACGCACTGGACTGAATTTGTTTATGACCTAAGTGCCTACAACAATCAATCGGTGTTTATCGGCATCAGATGTGTGTCATGGGACGCCATGCTCTTGTATCTGGACGATATCGCAATCTACAGCAGTAACAGTAACGATGATCCTTTCGGCTATCCCCAATACATGCCTTACAGTACGAGTGTCTCGGCTTCAGTCAGTATAGCCGGGGTAGCTGCTGAGGCTCAGGATGTTGTGGCTGCTTTTGTAAATGTAAACGGAGTTCCGCAGTTGCGAGGTAAAGCTACATTGCAGGATCAGGATGGTGTGATTGGCTGCCAACTCCAGGTATATACCTATAACCTGGCCGAGACAGTTTACTTCAAAGTATGGCAGAGAAGTACCGAAGAGATATTTACGGCTCCGGTTACCTTGCAGACAAATGGAAATGGAGTCGTGGGCCAATGGCCGGATAATCCGTACCAGATTGATGCCTATCCTGAGCTTACCCAAAACCTCGCTCTGCAACAGGGGTGGAACCTGGTCTCGTTGAATGTGGATCCGGTGGATCCCTCATTGCGGACTGTTCTTTATCCCATTGCGAGCCACGTGTTGGAATTCAAGAATCAGAATGGAATCTACATCCCCGGCAATCCCTATGGTCAGCTTCATCAGGTGGATATCGGAAAAGCATACAGCGTGAAGATGAACTTCGCCACACAATGGG
This sequence comes from Candidatus Cloacimonadota bacterium, assembly GCA_023392795.1. Taxonomy (GTDB): domain Bacteria; phylum Cloacimonadota; class Cloacimonadia; order Cloacimonadales; family Cloacimonadaceae; genus UBA5456. The sequence goes on along the minus strand of JAEWNJ010000140.1, from coordinate 9,214 downwards.
ACGTTACAGGATTTTCTGTGGATGAAAGTACTCCGATTGTTGTGGCGGATGGCTGGAACATGCTTGGTTATCTGCCGGTCAATCCGATGCCGGTGGCAGATGCCCTGCAAAGCATCATGCCCTGGCTCCTTGAAGTGAAGGGAGGAGATGGAGTTTACATTCCGGGGAATCCCTACTCCACGTTATCAATGATGCAGCCCGGTAAGGGTTATTGGATCCGGGTGTCAGGCTTTCACGAGCTTATTTATCCATCGTTCGATCCTTCTACTATGGCTGAATGCACTTATGATCAGACCTTGCCGGTGCAAACGTATCCGCAAAGTATGGTGCTTCTGGCACAGTGTGATTGGGCTGAGACGGGGGACATCCTGATTGCCCGGGTGGGAGAAGAGCTGAGAGGAGCGCAAAGACTTGTTTCTCCTGAGGGTTTTCCCGCTGCACTGCTCCAGATTTACATCAAAGAGGCAGGTGAAGAGATCTGTTTGTATATTCTCAAAGCGGATGGTACCGAACTCCCGGTCTCGAACAAATTGCAGGGTAATGCAAATGCTACTCTGGGAGCATATCCTGATTTTGTGAGCCTTTATCAGAAAACTTCGGATCCGGTCCCGGATCTCCTAAGCAGACTCGATGGATGCTACCCCAATCCTTTCAATCCCAGTACCACCATCACGTTCAGCATCGCGGATGATGACACTGAAGCCCTGATCAAGGTTTACAATCTACGCGGCCAACAAGTTGCTCAGCTTGGTGGTGCCAAATATAAAAAGGGAACGCATCAGCTGGTCTTCAACGCGGTTGATCACAAGTGGCAAGCTCTGAGTTCCGGTGTCTATATCATTGCTTTAAAGGCAGGAAGCTATTGCGGATCTGCCAAGGTATTGCTCCTTAAGTGATCGGTCTAATACATATATTTCTGGAGGAAAAATGAGAAAACTCTTCTTTGCATGCTTATGCCTCACTTTGTCATTGGGATTTGCCGTGGAGATACTCCCCAATTCACCGATAAAGGCATCGGCACCAAGATCCGCCCAATCGCGGATTGCGCCCAGCTACACTTTTAGCGTTGCACCCACGTCCTTAATGACAAACTACTATGACTATATGATTGGCAGTTACAATTCTTTGCCTCTAAGGCTGATCCCGACCTCGGCTGGGGGCGGATACTTTATGACATTTCATGGTAAACGTACTCCCAGCGGCACACGTAGGGTATTCTTTGCTTATGTCAATGCCAATGGAAACGTCGTAAACAGCGATGAAATCACCAGTACAAACAATTTTGAGGGGTATCCCGGCATGGCTGTCGATCCGGTGTCAGGTAAACCCATGTACGCCTGGCACATGAATTCCGATACAGACGTAGAATATGAAGTTCGCTTTGTGTCGGATGCATTCATCTACGGGTTGGCAGGTCTGTTCAATGAGATACAAACCGTGATCGACAATCCAAGTGTCGTACAAACAAATACCGGCTCCACCTACGACAACGAGTTTATCTGGCCCTCTGTGCAGGTGGGGCCGTCTCCCATAGCCAATAAAAGACGTGTCTATGTGCTGGCCAGAAATAGCGTTTCTCACAGCTATGGCCCCAGCGAGAACGTCAAAATAGCCTATGCAGATTTCGATGGTGATATGTTAGAATCCAGCCAACCTCTGGTATGGAGCTACACCAGCATTCCGGAAATGGACCAATGGAATGTAGATACTACCTGGCGTCGCCCATTCCATGCGTTCAGTGTGGATAATCTGGGCAATATCTATTACTCCGGTTACCACTTTACAGAAGATCTAAATGGTACTTATCTGGATGAAGAAGATTTTTGTGTGTTCAAATGTGATAACTACGGAGCGGGAACCTGGACTAGAATCAGCGATTACAGCCACATCCCAATCTGTAATCCCCCTCAGACACCAGGAGGATCCGGCTACTTCAGTGGCAGTAACGGATCTGCAATCCCAGACAGTGATCTGCATTGGGCAATCCAAAATAGCAGCCATCTAAATGCTGTTGTGGATAATGCTGGGAGGATTCATGTATCAGGATTGTGGACGGTTTCCACCACTCAGGGTTCTGCTTTTTCAGATTTTTACACGGTCAAATCTATGATCTTTGATCCAGCGACAAATAGTTTCAGTATCTCAGAGATCTATCCCCGCAAAGATCCCTCAGACGATTTTAACGATGCTTATACGCCCTGGGATACTCAGGCTCCATGGGGTGAGCCCGAGTACGTAGATCCCGGTGACGGGAGTTTGGTACTGGATCACAAACTGATCTTTCCCTTCCCACATTGGAACGAAGAACTTCACACCGACGCCATGATGTTTCATTATAACAACATCAAGCTGAGCGAAGTAAACGACCAGGGTATGATGGTTGCCGTGTGGCAGGACAGCTACCGGGCCAAGTGTGCTAACGAGTACGTGAATAATGACTATAACCAATATGACGATAGCCCTGAGATCTTCATTGCTGTATCTGTGGATCAGGGTAATAGCTGGAGTGAACCCATCATTCTGAACAATGTAGATACTCCTGCCTTTGACGGCATCAAGCCGATGTGGGTGTATCCTGCTGACAAAGTGAAGTATGTGGGGATGCAGGGTGAGAATAAAATCGGACGCATCGGTCTGATGTTCTATGACGATTACACCTGGGGAGCAAATGCCATTAGTCCCCCTGCACATCCGACCAATGATGGCGGTGCTGTGATGTTTGCCGAGTTGGAAATAGTGTTCCCCGTCAGTAATTACCAGCCGATTGATCCCTTTGGCGTTCCGCTGGTTCTTAGCAGCAGCATGACCTTGATGGCCGGCGTAGAGATAAATGACCAGGCTGCTTCTGACGGCGATGTGCTTGCCGCGTATGTGGAAGTGAACGGAGTACCTCAATTGCGGGGGAAAGAAACCCTTCAGATCGATTCAGGGGTAGCAGGCTGCCTGATGCAAATCTATACGGAAAGCGATGATGAAGAAGTGTTTTTCAAAGTATTCAGAGCCCAAAATGCTATCGTTTACGATGCTGTCGAAACTCTTACCACAATCGTGAACGGTACAGTAGGCGCATGGCCGGACAGCCTGTTCTGGTTGCACGCTTACCAGGCTCAGGAACAGACTGTTTCGCTAAACACGGGCTGGAACCTCTTTTCCCTGAATGTCCATCCCACCAATGCGGATGTGTCTGCCGTTTTTGGCGATATCATGGACAATGTGCAATCCATCAAAAGCCCCGAGGGGATATTTGAACCAGGGAATCCGTATAGCACGCTAACCGCTCTGACCGACGGATCAGGCTATTGTATAAACATGAACTCGCCGACAGAATTGGAAGTGCTGGGCATCCCCATTTCCCACGATACTCCTCTGGCGCTAGCCGAGGGCTGGAATCTGGTTGGCTATTATCCTGCGAGTCTCATTCCGGTAGAGGCCGCAGTCGCTTCCATCAGCAACAACCTGATTCAGGTGAAGGGAACCGAGGGAGTATATGAACCCGGTAATCCTTACAGCACTCTGAACTTCCTGTCACCCGGAAAAGCGTATTGGATGAAGCTTTACTCTGCTGCTGAACTGATCTATCCTTCGATATCAAGACATGAAGCACCTGTCTTTGCAGGGAATGAGAACCTTCAGAACCCGGTGTTCAAATCCAATAGTCAAAGTGTCCTTTTGAGCTTTGGTGAAGGTGCTGCCGCCGGTGATCAGGTGATGGCATTCGTCGGTGATGAACTGCGCGGTAGCGCAACGCTGAGGCAGATTGACGGTCAATTGGGAGCTCTAGTACAAATCTTTACCGATCAAAGCGATGAAGCGGTTGCTTTCAAGCTGGTTAAGGCAGATGGCAACACCCTGGCGATGCAACCCGGGCTGTCCACAGAACCCGGCAGCATCGTGGGAGACTATCAGGCAGGGATATTCTTCGCCTTGCAGACCGGGGATCCCGAAACTCCGGAACTCAACACCGCATTGGGCAGAGCCTATCCCAATCCCTTTAATCATGGCACCAATATCACTCTCACTGTAGGCAGTAGCAAGGACCTTGTCAAAGTGGCCATCTATAATGTGCGCGGACAAATAGTAAGAACCCTGTTGCAGGGCAAAGCGCCCACGGGAGCCATCAATCTGGCTTGGGACGGATGCGATGACAGTGGGCATAAAATGCCTTCCGGCGTGTATTTCTGTCGCTTGCAGGATGGAAAGACTAATCAATCCCGCAAATTGCTGCTGTTGAAATAAGCGGGGGGGTACGCATGAAAACGAAGTATCTGATCCTGTTAATCCTCATGATCCTGAGTTCGGCCATCCACGCCACGGATCCCTGGGGACAGCCTGCAATATTATCCTATAGCATGACTGTGATGGCGGAGGTGAGCGTAAATAACATCCCCGCGGCTGCAGGAGACATGCTTGCCGCTTTTGTCCAGACGAACGGCGTTACTCAACTGCGGGGGAAAACTCCCGTGCAGGTGAATGACGGAATTGCCGCCTGTTTGCTGCAGATATACACCGAAACTGGGGGTGAAGAGATCATCTTCCGCGTATGGGATCAAAGCTCTCAAAATCCCGTGGGCGTAGCGCAAACTATGGTTTCCGAGGTAAACGGCATCGTGGGACACTATCCCGATTCCCTATATCAGATTGCTGCCGAAAGCACCAGTCTGATAGCCGATCCCTGGGGACAGCCGGTGGTCTTACCCGGTAGCATGAGCATCATGGCATGCGTGTATATCCAGGATGTACCGGCTGCTACGGGCGATGTGATTGCGGCAGTGGTGGACGACAACGGTACCCAGGTGTTGCGTGGGAAAGCTCCTATTCAAGTGGTGGATGGGGTTCCCGGCTGTTTGCTGCAGGTTTTTACTGCGTCTATTGGCGAATTGGTGAACTTCATTGTATGGGATTACGATCAGCAAAACATGAACCATGCTGCCCAGGGACTACACCTTGTAATGGATAATTCACTTGGCTCCTATCCGGACAATATGTACTTGATCAATCCCGGGGGTGCTATGCACCAATTACAATCGGTTGGTTTTAACCCTGGTCCCGGTGTATACCCTCCCACTACTGAGATTACTCTTAGCACAAATCATACTGGTGCGCAGATCCGCTTTACCATGGACGGCAGCATGCCTACCCTGGAGTCTGAGCTCTATACCGGGCAGTTCAGCTTGCCTTTGAGCGCCACTACCACAGTGAAGGCTAAGGCTTTTATGGATGGATGGTATCCCAGCCTGATGAGCTCACGTACCTACACCATCACTAACTACGTGGCTATGCCTGTCTTTTCCCCGCCCGGGGGGAGCTATGAAGAACCGGTATCGCTGCATATCAGTTGTATCACTCAGGACGCTCAAATCCGCTATACTCTGAATGGTGAAGATCCCACAAGCTCTTCTCCCCTTTATTCCGGTCCCATTGCCTTGTCAGACAGCACATTGGTGAAGGCGCGCGCGTTTTTGTATGGTTGGGCTCCGAGCCAGATTCAAGAGGCAGAGTACGTTTTTCCAGTTAGTAATCATGATGTTACTCAAACTCCTGCTGCTTTTGGCATTAGCTCTGCCTATCCCAATCCTTTCCGGGATCAGATCAGCATCGATATGCAGTTCAAGGACACCCCTGAGGATTACGAACTGAAGGTGTATAACCTGAAGGGAGAATGCGTGTATAAACGTTGCGGAAACGCCAAAGGCAGCTTGACCCTGGATTGGGACGGGCGCGACGCGCGTGGAGCCAGGCTGGGTTCAGGAATATATCTGTTGTCCCTGCAAACAGGGGATCAGCGTACATCCCGCAAGGTGATCCTGTATTAGTCACTTCAGTAACTGATGCCCTGTAACCGATGATGTGGTAAACAGTTGTCGCTTTACCAGATAGTAGACCTGTCGCTCATGTATGGTCCCCTTTTGACGGCGTTAGTCACTTTCGGATCAAGACCTAATCAAGCCTTAACAATTAAGGCTTGATAGAGGTGTGATTACCGCCTGATCAAGAGCCTGAAGGGGGCAGCCTGCGGATGAGTGCAGGGGAAACACGAAGATTAAAAAGCGGGGGAGCTACTATCCCCCGCGTCTTCATTGGGTATAAAACAATCCCGGATTATTGATGAAGACTACCGCGCAGTTTCCAATGACGATGAACTCGCTATCGGGGAAGTCGCTGAAGCTATCCACCTGGCTTAGTTCCTGGGTATTGCCGGAAGAATCCCTGTAAAACACTCTCAGAGGCTGTCCGGGGGCAAAATCCGGTACGGGAAGGTACAGGTATGGCCAGGCCTCGATCGTTTGCTCAAAGAAGTCTGGCTGCAGGGTGTTCTGCTGCGGGTCGGTGATGCCAAGCCGGTACGCCGAACGGGAATCGGTGCCTCCGGGGATGCTATCAAGGTGTTCCAACTTGACTATGCTGCCTGCCGCTATGCTGCTGCCAATCTGCTCTTCCGGCATATATACCTGGGCCTGGTACAGTGACAGATGGCCATCCTGACCTGCACTGAGGCTGATCTGAGCAGCGTCATGTGGATTCATGTCCTTTACTATGGCATACTGGGCATCATAGGGCAAAGAGAAGGCATAGTGCCCGTCGCTATTGAGGAAATGCCAGCCATCGGCAGCATCGCCCTCGGGATAGCTGTAGACGCGGTAATGCTCCTCATTGGAGACCGAGATCAGGAGATCCTGGCTGCGGGATTGGTGCTTGATGCGGATGTAGGGGCTGAAACTCTGATAAAATGAGGCGTTATTCAGCATGTCAAAACTGTAGGCGGGGCTGAGGTAGCTAAGATCATACTGATCCTGCAGCACCTGATAGGGGTCGTTCAGAGCAGTGCTTCTGGCAATACGCAGGGTGCTTTGAGGCATTGCATTAGCGGAGTTTAGATACACCTCGATGTCGAAGTCGTCAAAGATCATTTTGGGAAACATGGCCAGATCGCGGGTATCGCCAATGGCGGCAAGCTCTTCAGCGTCGATCAGGTAGCCCGCATAGGCGGGAGAGATGCTCAGGATTCCGCCGGCATGCAGGAATGTATTATGCTGCAGGGAGTCGCTCTTATTGTAACGGATAAACTTCGGATAGTCAGCTTGTACGGAGTGATTGATGACGGATTGGGGATTGCCGCTGACAGCGGTTTGCAGGAAGAGATTCTGTGGTAAAGCGTCCGCTCTGCCTCCGGTGGTCGAGATCTTCATAATGGTCTCGGCGCCGGTCAGGGTATAGGGTTGCCCGCTAATCCAGGGATGAGCACCGTGCCCACCCTGATTGTATTCCAGAACCACGGCATTGCAAGGAGGATTGGCATCCAGGTAACTGACGGTGGTTCTTTCCATCTGCAAATAAAGCTCATCCTTCAGGCAGGGGACTCGGTTGACACTGTTGTTCTCGTAGATATCAGCAAAGAGATATCTGCCGGAAGCGCTGATCCCGCTATAGACAAAGGAATCGTTCACCGAGAAATGAGACGCATCATAGGCATCGGCGAAGCTTTTGTAGCTGAAGATATCCCGCGAGCCATCGCGATAGACGCGCATCAGACGGTTGTTGGAGGGATTTGAGGACTCTGTGTAAAAGCCAAATTCCAGCCATCCGTCATCAGGCAGACTTTGCAGAATCTGCTCGCCGTCTAAGAACAGGACTTCATAGGATTCAAGTTTGCCGTTATAGTTGTAGGGTTTATTGGTAAAGTAATCCTGCATAATATCGGGTATGGGGGGATTGGCGCTGATCTGCAGCTCGATCCCGGGCTCATTCAGATCCTTCAGATCCAGCCACATATCCTGCAGATAGATCTGGCGGTAGCTGCCGTCCAGGCTCAGGCGCAGATTGTCCTGCCCGCTAAGAGGCTGAAGCAGAGCATAGTTGCCGCTGCCGTTCACAAAGCTGATCAGGGTGTCACCTTCAAAAACCCAGGTGTCTTCAGCGGATTCCCAGGTGTCGATCCGCTGTTCCTGCAGCTTCAGCCATTTGGTATCGAAGCTCTTTCGTGCCCTCGATGTGTAGTGGATAATGGGGGGATTGCTGCTGGTTCCGGCGTTTTGGGTAGTAATCTGTAACACTTTGCTGAGCATGGCAAAGCCGGGAAACACCCCTTGTACGATTTGCAGTTGGGAAGGGCCAAACTCGTTCTTCAATTGGACCACTGTTTCGCCCATTTCGGCAGAGTACCCCACAGGGAAGAACATCCTGAGCGTGGCATCCGCATCCTTCAGCAAGCCCTGTATGCTACTCTCGGAGTGCCCGATACGCAGTTCATTGGAACCCGCAAGCTTTGCCAGGGCGAAATCCCCGGTGGCGTCAATGTTGAAGAATGCCCGTTTCTTACCGTAGGGATAGATATCCACGCCTTGTGCATCCAGCAGGTATTCGTATGAAACGAGGTCCGCCCTGCCCAGATTGATGGCATGGCTTAAGTCTGTGTAAATGGTGGCAAAATCCGCAGCATTGTCAAAGGATACCCAGTCATCATTGCGCCTAACCATCACGCGATAGCTGCTACTCAGCTGAGAGGATCCTGTAGCCAGAACCAGATTGTCCCGCTGGAGTAAGGATTCCACTTTGTTGAAATAGATGGTATCGCCATACCAGATGAGGGAATCCGAGATGCTTTCCTTAGGCAGATAGAGGTAGCTGTCGTCATTTTCACTGCGGATCAGATGGTCGGCATAGACCAGAATCCGGTTTGAGATCACGTATTCCTTGGGGTCCAGATTAGGTGGCAGGAGGAGGTCTTCCCGCCTGTTGCAGGACGTCAGTAAGGTCAGCAGCAGCAGACTAATAGCTGTAAGCAAGGCTGAGTGAGGAACTGAAAACCGCCTCATCTTCATTATCTCCTAATTGGCTGTACAAAAGCAGATTAAACTTCTTGTGGATGGGGGTGGAAAGGGATAGACCGTAAACGGTGTTATCGGCTTCAAAATCGTCATAGACCACCATGTAGGGGCTGGTCCACCATGCTTGATCCCCGAGATGGAGGTAGGCAGTGAGCCAGCTCTGTTTGAACACTCGGACGCCAAGGCTGAAACTGTGGATTTGCTCATCGTGGTCGCTGCCGATGGAATCATCATCGTGGTAGAGCAGGGAATAGCTGTAAGATGCGCTGAGATCATCGCTGTCCATCCGCATAGCCAGATCGGCCTGCTGAGTGTCAAAGCGCTGATAGCTGGCAAAATGCCCTCTTAGTGAAGGAACAATGCGCACTTTGCCCAGGTAGTATGGGCTT
>JAEWNJ010000133.1 GCA_023392795.1 Candidatus Cloacimonadota bacterium | reverse complement strand
CCTGTACCCATCCCTGCCGACAGACTGTGGATTGGTTATGGCGTAAATACTCAGGGCGGATATCCTGCCGGTTGTGATGATGGCCCAGCAGTAGAGGGCAAAGGTAACCTGATGAACTTCGGTGGCTGGACCACCCTCACTCAGGTAAACGCAGAACTTGTCTACAACTGGTCGATCCAGGGCTTTGTGACCGATGGTGCTACCATGAAGAATATCAGCCTGAAGCCGATCGTGGAAAGCCCCGCCAAAGCTCAGAACGGATCTCTGGCGATGAATCGCTTCGAGCCTTCCCGCAGCAACCGCGCACTGCTGGGATACAAAGTGTATCGCGATGGCACTCAGATTGCCAATATCAGCAATCCTGAAGTAACCACCTATCTGGATGCCAATCTGGATAATGGCCAATACATCTATGGAGTATCAGCAGTTTACGGAGAAGGCGAATCTGATCCTGCCACGGTATACGTGACAGTAGATTTGCAGCTTGCTCCCGTACTCTTCGGTGACAGCTTTGAAACTTACCCTGATTTCTCGCTTACCTTCGCGCCCTGGAATCTATTGGATCAGGATTTGCAGCCTACCTACGGATTCTCTGGAATCAGCTTCCCCAACAGCGAAAGCCCCATGGCTTACATCGTGTTCAATCCCACAACCACCACTCCTCCCATCGAAGGTTTGACGGCTCAGGACGGCACTAAAATGATCGCCAGCTTCGCAGCTACTACACCTCCAAACAAAGACTGGTTGATCACTCGCAGAATAAACCTGGGCACCAATAGCGCCATCAAGTTCTACGCCAAGAGTCATACTGCCCAGTATGGCCTGGAACGCTTCAGAGTGGGCGTAAGCACAATGGCTACCATCATTCCGCAGGGATTCCAGTTCATCTCCGGCCCTGAAGACGTGCAAGCACCCACCGAATGGACTGAGTATCTCTATGATCTCTCGTCTTACGATGGTCAAAGCGTGTTTATCGCGATTCGCTGCGTTTCCAACGATGCCTTCGTCTTCTACGTGGATAACGTTAACATCCATACCCAGGGCGGATCGGTATCCAATGACGATATCAGCGCTCCTGTAGCGATCACCGAACTGAAGGGCAACTATCCCAATCCCTTCAACCCGGAAACCACTATCCGCTACAGCGTGAAAGAAGCCGGCCCTGTGGCCATCGAAATCTACAACCTCAAGGGTCAGCTGGTGAAGAGTCTGGTAGGCGAAGATAAAGCCGCCGGCGAGCACAGCGTGATCTGGAAAGGCACTGATAACAATAACCGTCCTGTATCCAGCGGTGTTTACTTCTACAAGATGAGCGCTGGCAAATACAGCTCGACCAAGAAAATGATCATGATGAAGTAGTATCACGTTATGCGTTATGCGTTATGCGTGATGCGTAATGCGTGATGCTTGATGCTTGATAGTAAGGGCTGCTTCGGCAGCCCTTTTCTTTTTGTGCCACACCTCGAGTGGCAACTACCAACCCCATTTCTGCCCTTCCAGTGAGACGTCCCGGGCATCCAGATTGCGGCAGCATCTTTTTGCAATTTCGCATATCTCTATCTGCCAGTATGTTATCGACTAGTTCAGCAGCAATCCTCAAAAAAAAGAACTTGGCCTGGCACAAAAATCGCTTAGCCTGTAGATACCCCCTCGGGGTATTACACAATAAGGAGATTACCATGAGCTCATGCTGTCAAGACCAGCGCAAAGCCCACCACGAACCAGACTTCAAGAAGCGCCTCACGAACCGCCTCAAACGGATCGAAGGCCAGGTGAGAGGCGTGCAGAAGATGATCGATGACGACGTATATTGCGATGACGTCCTCACTCAGATTTCCGCCATTCGCAGCGCGTTGGGAGCTGTATCCAAAGAGCTGTTTGAAGCTCATCTCAATTCATGCATTGTGGAACAGATCCATTCCGGCTCCCCTTCCATCATCGATGAGCTCAAGATCACCATTGCCAAACTCAGCAAATAATCTGTCCTAAGGAGATACACCATGAAAAAAGCGATATTCATCATCATAGCCAGCATAGTACTGATGCCCATTCTGGCCCAACACTGCGGAAGCTGCCCCGGCACTTCGCAAGTCGAAGCCAAGACTCCCAAAGGCGGCTCCAACGCTGCCGTCCTGCAGCCCAAGAAAAGCCTCGCCATCTATGACGACCACAAAGTGAGCTTCAAGTGGGACAAGAGCCCCAAGATCGGCACCCACATCCTCTATGTGACTGTCAAAGACAAGAAAGACCGCAATTCCGACGACTTTACCGTAACCGCCAATGCCTATATGCCTTCCATGCGTGGCGCTCACGACACCGGCCACAAAGCTATGAAGCTCAACAAACAAAAGCAGTATGCCATCCCCGTGTATTTCATGATGTTGGGCGATTGGGAGATCGAGCTTCAGTTCAGCAAAGGCGGTCAGGTGCGCAACACAGCGGTGGTAAGGCTGGATATCAAGTAGCCGGTAAATAATATGAATAGCCATATCAAGCGGATCGGTTTCGGTTTCGCTGGGAATCTGACTGCCTACATCAGAGTGCTGGCCGTGTTCATGCTCTGCGCGATCACTCCGGTCATGCTGGACGGACAGAGCAGAATCCTGTTCGGCGAAGCCCAAATGGTGGGAAGCTGGGAAAGCGTTTCCAACGAGATCCGTCCCTACAGCATGCACCCGCATGAAGCCATGCAGAGACCTTCTGTGGGATTTGATCTGCTGCAGCGTTTTGGCAGCCAGGACAGGGACTGGGGATACCTCGCCATCCAGGCACGGCTGACTTGGGACGAAAACAGATCATCCCAGTTGGAAGCCCAGCTCTACAACGCCTATCTCAATTTCAAAGGCCCGTTCTTTGACACCTGGGTGGGACACAACAAACCCGCTCTGGGGCTTTCCAGTACCCTGGACAATCACGCCGTGCTGCTGATGGACAACACCATGAGCGGCCTCGTTCTGGACCGCGACTGGGGAGTGGGGCTCAATCTGGACCGCCAGACCCCCGAGCTGAAGCTGTCCTTTACGACCGGTAGCGGATTGAGCCTCTACCAGGATGAAAGCTGGCTGCTGGCCGGCAGGATGGCTTTGGGAAGATTCAATCAGGATAACATCAGCCTGGGGGCCAGCTTAGCCACCGGCAATGTGTTCAAGACCATGGGCTACAATATCATGCACAACAAGGTTCCGCACGAGCTGCTCCTTGGCGGAGTGGATTTCAGCAAACGGATCATGGAGTGGGAGCTCAGGTCTGAAGCCCTCTACGGCAGTTTTCACAACGATCTTGCTTATACATCGCTGGCCAGGCTCACCTGGTATCCTCTCACAGAAGATAGGATGGGGATCAGCCTGCAGGGCCAGTTTCAGGAGATCAAAGCTTCTGCCGTTCAGAATTATTCAGCCGGAGTGGATTACAGGATCACGCCCGATCTCAGCCTCCGGACCGTCTATAATCTGCAGCAACCCACGGATAGTCACGTCGTGGCGTTGCAACTCTACTACCTGAAGGCGCTGCCCTTCTGAGGTGACCTCATGAAACGATACATCATCACTGTCCTGTTGGCGCTGATGGGCTTTTCCATCTGGGCGGCGGTGGGATGCGACCTCAATGATCCCGATAAAGACGTCGCCAGGCTCTTTCCAGGCTCCACTGGATACAAGACCAGCTACCGCAACCTCAGCCGGGAAGGCGGAAAAGACCTTCTGGCAAGACTGGAAGGGAGGTTGGGAGACAAGTTCAGCGGCCTCTATGAGACCATGGACGTGCCCTATACCCTATACTCCATCTATAAAGGCAAGGCCTTGATCGGCTACATACACGGCGTCAATCAAAAAGGCCGCTACGGAGGTATACAGATATTTCTGAGCCTGGACACGAGCGGAAAGATCCTGAACATGTATTTCCAGAAGATCAGTTCCAAAAACGCCAAAGCCTATAAGACCGCTTCTTTCACAGATCAGTTTAAAGGCCTCAATCTGAAGGACTTTGCCGGCTGGGAAGTCGCTAAAGCCAAAGGCAGCGGCAAGCTAGCCTCCATCAAAAATCCAGCCACCTCCGATCCCGATTTTGCCGCCATCATGCGAGGCGTGAAGAAAAACCTCGTACTGATGCAGCACTTCGCGGGATGGTGAGGAAGTGGGATGCCTCGCATGTGAGAGCTGCGCTGTGACATCTCGTAACGCGTAACACATAACGATTAAGGAACCAATTATGCCATCAATTACCACAATCGCATACAAAAACCTCAGGCGCAAGCGGATGCGCACCGCCCTTACGGTTTTGGGCATAGCCCTTTCCACCTGGGTGCTGATCAGCCTGCTGGGCTTCAACAAAGGCTATGAGAGCTCGCTGAATACCGATATCGACAACCTCGGTTTTCAGGTGCTGCTCACTGCCAAGGGCTGTCCCTACGAAGCGGCAACCTTGATGATGCAGGGCGGCACGGGTCTTAGATATTTGCCGGACAGCGTGTTGGATAGCCTGCGCGCCCATCCGGAAGTGCAGGCCCTCACGCCCATGCTGATGCAGGCCGTGTTTGATCCCAGCGTGGGTGAGACAGGAGCTATCGCTGCCTACAACGGAGTCGATCCCGCCACCTTTCCGGCTATGAAACAATATCTTGAATTTGCCCAGGGCGGATGGTTCAAAGACGCGGAAGCCCTGGAAGCGGTGATCGGGTATGAAGCTGCCGAGCTGGAACAAAGGGAAGTGGGAGACATCCTCCTGATCCCGGATAAAGAAATCGAGCTCAAGGTGGTGGGCATCCTCAAGCGCAGCGGCACTCAGGACGACGGCACTATCTTTGTGCCGTACAAAGCACTGCAAAAAGCCTTTGACGTGGAAGGCAAGCTCACCAGTGTCGGCATCAAAGTAAGCAAGGAAACCGATGTCAATGCCTTCGAAGAAAAGCTCTATTCCCTGCCGGACGTGCAGGTGGTGTCCATGGCTCAGGTGAAGACCACCATCTCCAGCCTGGTATCCACGGCCCGCGTGATGGTGATGTCCATAGCCTTGATCGCCATCCTGATCGCGATGGTGGGCGTGATGAACACCATCCTGATGTCGGTGCTGGAGCGCTTTCAGGAGATCGGGATCATGAAATCGATGGGAGCTTCGGCAGGCCACGTCTTCAGGCTGATCTGGACCGAGACGGCTATCCTCTGTCTGGTGGGTGGAGTGCTGGGAACCCTCTTGGCCCTGGGCCTTTCGGCCCTCACGGAAACGCTGATCCGCAACCTCCTGCCTTACTCGCCAAAAGGCTCGCTGATCCTGATCGATCTGCCGTTGGTGCTGCGCTCCATCGCCATCATCGTGGGCATTGGTTTTGTGAGTGGGATCTATCCCGCTTTCAAGGCCTCCAGGATCAAACCGATCGAAGCCATCCGCAGCGCCGAGGGGGAGATATGAGCATCATCACCGCCACTCAGCTTGCCAAGACCTTCCATCGCGGTCAGGAAGCCATCCATGCCGTTGATGGAGTGGATATCGAGATTTCCCAGGGAGAGTTTGTCTCCTTCGTAGGCCCCTCGGGCTCTGGAAAGACCACTCTGCTGCACCTGCTTGGATGTCTGGACACCCCCACCGATGGCAGCCTCAAGGTCAATGACCAGCTTGTTTATACCAACGCTAAGTCTATCTCTGAGAGGGAACTGACCAGCATCAGACGCCGAACCTTTGGCTATATCTTCCAGAAATTCTACCTGATCCCTACTCTCACCGTGCAGGAAAACATCCTGCTGCCTTTTGCCTTCAATGCCGGTAAGCTAAAACGCCATGACATGGGTGAGATAGCCGCAACGCTGGGCTTGGAAAAGCGCTTGAAACACCTGCCCTCCGAAATATCGGGTGGAGAGATGCAGAGAGTGGCCATCGCCAGAGCCCTGGTGAGCGATCCAAAGGTGATTCTGGCAGACGAACCCACCGGCAATCTGGATACCAAACGCAGCGAAGAGATTGCCGACATCCTCAGCCAGCTCAACCGCGACAAGGGCATCACTATCATCCTGGTGACCCACAACCCAGGTCTGGCTGCCAGGGCTGGCAGAGTGATCCATATGGTGGACGGAAAAGTAGTAAAGGAGCCTTGATATTAACTCACAACAGACGGTGGCGGTGGGCATGAGCGGCGGGGTGGATTCTTCGCTGGCGGCCATACTGCTGATGAATTCCGGTTACAAGGTGATCGGGCTCACGATGGCCATTGGGGATGGCTCTATTCCGATCGCGGAAACGCAGAAAAGCGGCTGCTTTCGTATATTGATGATGTAGGAAACCCATGATCCTGACGCAATACCGCAGTTCCAGGCCGTGAATCCAGCGAACTGCATGCGCACAGACCCCAAGTCTCATTGCCGCAGTCCGCAGCTTGGCTGTACTTCGTAACTCGTAGGTGTGAGTTATGTTGGAACTGAATATGGATAAAAAGGGGGACCCATGTAAATTGGGTCCCCGTATCAGCTAAGTAAATAAAACCGGGTTTTGAAAGCCTGGGATTATTCTGAGGCTTTCCGGCAAAGCCGAAAACCGAAGTTATCGGGGGGCATATAGGGATTGACCCCTGCCCGATTCGTAACGGTACAGACTTCCTCTCGACCACGGTAGTTACCACCACGTCCAACGCGCATCGTTACGGTATCAGGCCCTGTTGGATTGACCTGAGGGCTTACACTGTAATAATCACTGCCCAACCAATCCCAGCAATATTCGTAAACATTACCGCTCATGTCATAGATTCCCAAACCATTTGGAGCCAAAGTGCCAACAGGTTGTGTGCCTTGAGCCGAGTTACTACGAAACCATGCGACTAGCATGATATCATCAGATCCACTATACAGATAATCTGGTATATCGGTAGCTCCGCGTGCCGCGTATTCCCATTCGGCTTCTGTGGGCAAACGGTAACCATCTGCGCTCCAATTGCAGCTTATGGCGTTCCATGCCGCTAAGTCAGGATGATCGGGATAATCCGGCACTTCTCCCCATGTGGTGTAATCTGTAGAACCGGACTTGCTATATACCGGAGTTAATCCTTCCTGGATGCTGCGTATGTTGCAATATATCACTGCTTCAAACCATCGGATGGTATTTATGGGACGGTTGTCTCCAAGGCCCTCTCCCTCTACTGGATTTGAGCCCATCAACGCTACCCATTCACCCTGTGTTACCTCGAATCTGCTTAAGTAGAATGGGCTTAAAGTAACGCTATGAACAGGCAACTCCCATGAAACACCCACTCCGTGGGTATCGCCCATATTGAAAGTTCCTCCGGGAACAAGGACCATCAGGTCTTCAGAAACCCCGTCATCGGCTATCACTTTCACACGGTAGTTATCTCCCATATCCAGGTTGTCCAGGACAAAATGCCAGGATATCTGATACTGAGCGCCGGCGCTTGTTGCCGCGATTTGTCCTTAATCTCCACTAAGAGAATCAGGAATAATGGTGTAGCTTGCTCCGCCATCGCTGGATGCCAAAAGACTGACATCGCAAGGAAGATTGTCGGGATGGGAAAGATTGTAGCTTACCAGAACTACATTTCCGGATTGTGCAGCCACCACGTTCGAGACTACCGGAGCTGCAACGATAAAACTAAATGCACATAGGGCCGTGAAGATTGACAACAGCTTTTTCATGTTTCCCTCTTCACTTTATCAAGATCAGTTTTGCGCTGGAACTGTGGCTGGGGGACTTCAATTTGATCAGATAGATTCCGCTGCCACAAGGATTTCCATGAAGATCACGTCCGTCCCATTCTAACTGATGACTGCCCGGGCGATAAGATTGAGATGTAATCAACTGCCCGGCTATATTGTAAATGCCACAGACAGCTGTCTCATCTGCTTTGACGTTTAGCTCTATGCGTGTTTGAGAACCGCTCCGGAAGGGATTGGG
>JAEWNJ010000010.1 GCA_023392795.1 Candidatus Cloacimonadota bacterium | reverse complement strand
TTGCCGGACTTTTTCCCAGTGATCTTCATCTGTCCGATAGCCATCTGCATAGGCATAGGATATAACGAACAGCATAGTGATAATAAACAACTCAATTTTCTTCATCTAATCCTCCCATTAGTGTAGGACTCAGTTGGTTCAGCTCTTTGCGATGGAGATCCAAGCGAAGAGCCTGTTGTTCAATCAATGCTTTATGCCTCAGCTATGGATTTTTGGTGACGAGGCATAAACCCGACTGAACACGAATTCACTCTATAATTGGTGGCAACCAGTCAGCCATCGACCATGCCCGGCTTACCTCCCAAAGCGCCAAGCCGGGGAACCGGACTGATGGCTGACATCAGCGTGACAATAAATCGATATCATGTAATCCTGTCAACGTTTATTTATTGGCTCTGCCATAAAAACGAGTATTTGTCTATGCACACTCTTAAAACCTTGTTCTTGGGTGTCGTGGCTGGAAGCATTGTCTTTCGCTCTCGCCTTTCCATTGATACTATTTCAGCATTAACATCTTACCCGCTTGCCGTTCTTTCCCGCAGTGGATGGTATAGAAATAAACGCCGCTGGAGAGTTCGTGTCCCTGTTCGTCCATACCGTCCCACTGGAAGTGATGCAGGCCAGCCGTCAGGTTGTCGAGCCGGAGAGTTTTCACCAGTTGTCCGCGGCAATTGTAGATCTTCAATACATAGCTCAGTGTTTGGACAGAGCTTTGCTCGAAACTGATGGTAGTGCTGGGATTGAAGGGATTGGGGTAGTTACCCCGTAACACAAACAGGCAGGGGCTCAATTCCGGCATGATATCATCGTCGATGTCGATGGGGGGATCACCAGGATCATCATCAGAAAAGCTGGTGAACTTACAGAGTACTCCGTAAGCAACGCTGAGGTCGATGATATCCTGCTTCAAGTCTATGGCTTCCGGGTTCGTGGGATCCATTTGATCATAGAGGTTCATCAGGTGTTCGATCTTCATTTTGGCCCAGATCTTCATCAGGAAGCGATTCTGGTCCATGGCTATGCTGCTGAGGTCAGATTTGTATTGGTAGCTCATGATGCTTCCCAAAGCGCTGCCTTCCACGGTAAAATCGATATTTGCGGTATCAATGGGGTATCTGCCGCAAAGAAGCATTTGGGTACCAAGATACAAGTTGGGAACCTCCACCGGGTAAAGCTCGCTGACGATGCCCATGGAGGTGTCGAAGGTGATGCTGGGATTCAGCAACACCGGATTCCTGATCTTGGCATAGAAATCGATCAATACTTCGCTAAAGTCGCTGATCCCCACCCAGGTCGCACTGCCTCCATTATCTGAGGCAATCTGCGAAAGCAACGCGGGATTGACGTCATTTCCGACCCCGAAGCAGAAGATGTTTAGCAGCCTGCCCGTGGCATTTACCAAGCTGTTCACGTGAGTTACCAATTCGTCTGTCTCCACGATGCCCACGCTGGGAGTGCCTTTGCTGAGGAAAACAACAATGTTGGCTACATTTGGCGGGGCCAGATTGAATTGGGGAATGGCCGTATCAAAAGCTCCCGAGATGCTGCACATGCCCTCTGCACCTAGATTGTCGATATAGCTGAGGGCGAGGTCCCGGTTTTCGGGTGTGTAGGGAACATGAGTGAGGGCAAAAGTATTGGCAACCGTGCGGAAATTCACCACGTTGAAGTAATCACCGGGATTCAGATTTTCCACCATGTACGCCGCGGCCGTCTTTGCCTGCTCGATGGAGCTACCAGACATCTGGGAGGAGCAATCCATCACAAAAGTAAAGTATTTTTGGATCACGTCCACTCCGGGCTCTGGCTCGATCACACACAGGAAGAATCCATTACCCAGATCATCGGGCACGTAGTCATCCTGCACAAAGGAAGAGAAGGTGATAGCGCCAAGATTTTCCATCTCGAGAGTGTAATCAAGATCCAAGTTTGTGTTCAGAGCTACGTTTTCTTGATCCAGGGTTAGCTCGGCCTGCCCGTCCAAGAGGTTTATCACTGCCCCGGAGAAGCCATCCAGAGTAGCAGCAGTCACATTTCTACCGCCTCCGATGAGCATATTCAGAGTGAGGCTATTCAGGGCGGGATTGCTCAGGTATCCGTAATGCAGAGGGAAGCTATAGCTCACTTCACCGTTATGATATTTCAGCAATTCCACATATTCCATCTGGATCGTGATCGTGTCTCCGGCTGCAAGATACTCCGTGATGGGAAAGATCAGCGGGCTCTTACCCATGTAGGCATCGATGTAAGGATCCATCACCGTCCCGGAGGGATTGATAGGTCCCGCCGCGCCTGAGGCGATCACTGCATCGTGCCAGGTGCCATTGATCAGCCAACTCAGCGAAGTGGCGCTGGCTTCTTCGTGCATGGGAAAGGCGTAGTTGGTTTGAGTGCTATCGGCAGAATCATTGACAAAGCGGGCACTGAGGCTGGTGATGGCCACTTGATTCATGATCTGCACGTTTAGGGAAAGGTCAGTTAATCTGAGATAGTCCCCAGCGACGGCATCAGTTACCATTATTCCCGCCCCAAAAGCGGCTACACAGCAGAGTAAAACCGATAGTGAAAGCAATATCTTTTTCATCTTTTCCTCCTCACTTTAGCAACAGCTTGCCGCTGAACGTTCGCTTTGAACTGATCAGACGATACAGATAGATACCGCTGCCAAGCCGCTCTTTATCTGAATCTCTGCCATCCCAACTGATGAATTGCGTGCCTTTGGACATGCTGAGAGGTCCGAGGCTGCGCACCTTTTGTCCTTTGATGTTGTATATCTCCAGACGAACCGATTGATCCTCAGCACTGTCAAAGGA
>JAEWNJ010000078.1 GCA_023392795.1 Candidatus Cloacimonadota bacterium | reverse complement strand
ACGGGGAAATAGGATATCCGCGGGATGTGAATGGGATTTTCCTGCATGCGCCGCAGGATCTTTTTGATGGCGTCCATGTGCGATTCCAGGCTGTAGTGATCGTGGCCCTCGTGGTCATAACCCTGGAAGGCAAAGGCAGTGTCGCTTTCATAGATATCAAGAAGCAGATCCATGATCTCGGTATAGGATAGCTCCTGGATCTTCTCATTGGGGGAGGGAGACATCAAGCTCAGGCCCACCACGCCCTTGGCCCAAAGTTCCTGAGCCGCTTCCGCGTGGTAGGGGTAATCCAGGATATCCACATTGCCCCAGAGCGCCATGTCGCACAGAGCGTTATCCTGGATCAGAGCGATCATGCTTTCCAGCTTCTTTTTGCCAAAGATGGGCTCTTCACTCTGGTAACTGAGCTCAGCCAGAGAGGTCCAGCCGCCTTTGATGGCTTGCGCGGAGGCTTCTTTCAGTCTCCGGGCCATGGCTTTCTTTTTGCCCAGCAGATGAGTATGGGGATCCACCGCCCCGGGGAGTAGTATCTTCCCCTTCAGGTCGATCACTTCAGGCTCTTCTTCGCTGCTGATGCTATCCGGGGATATCTTTATTATCTGTTTGTCAAACAGCACATTAACGCGTTTCAAAGCGTTGGAACTGGTGGGCAGGGAGGCGTTTTCGAATAACTTCATACCGTTTAATATGCCATGATCGAGCTGCCTGCGTCCACATAGATCAGGTCGCCGGTAACTCCGGAAGCCAGATCTGACAAGAGATACAGGGCTGTCTTGGCAATATCCTCCTGTTCGATGTTTCTCGCCAGAGGGGCAGTCTTTTCGATCCTGCGTTGCATCTGCGCGATGCCCCCGATGGCTGATGATGACAGAGTGCGTATGGGACCTGCCGAGATGGCGTTTACCCGCACTCCTTTCTCGCCCAGACTATGCGCCAGATACCGCACGCTTGCTTCCAATGCGGCTTTGGCGATTCCCATCACTCCGTAACTTGGCACCACTTTCTGTGAGCCGTAATAGCTCATGGTAATGGCCGCAGATCCCGGCCGCAATAGCATTTCCGCTTCCCGTAAGACGGAGATAAGGGAATACACCGAGATGTCCATAGCGGTCAAAAAACCGTGCCGGCTGGTGTGGTGAAAGGGGATATTCAGTTCCGTGGAAGGCGCATATGCCACACTGTGCACTATATAGTCTATATGATCCCATGCCTCAGCCAGAAGACCGATCATGTTCTTAACGTCGTAATCCTTGCTCAGATCGGTCTCATAGACCAGATCCACGCCCAGTTCTTCAGCGATGGGGAGCACTCTTTTGGCCAGGCCGGCTCCGGCGTAGGAGATAGCCAGTTCCACGCCCTGTTCTTTCAAGGCTTTGGCAATGCCATAGGCGATGCTGTGCCGGTTGGCGATACCCAGGATCAATGCTTTCTTGCCATTCATATTCATCTGTAATCTCCTTTCAGGCCGCTGATAGCGGCGTTCACTTGTTCCTGCATCCGCGGATTGTGGAAATGGCTAAAGATATCCCTGGCCTTCATGAAGTCGGCCAGAGCAGAGCTGCTATTTCCCATCGTCCCCTGGATCTTTCCCCGCAACCAATACCCGGAACCGAGGCCACCGAAATTTTCATAGCGATAATCCAGATCGATAGCCCGCTCGATGTGCCGCAAAGCTGCGTCATACTGCCTGAGAAGGTAGCTATGATATGCCATGGCGTATTCAGCATTGGCGAGCACCACGGGATCAGCGGAAAAGTCCTTTTTCAGGGTTCTGCGATACTGCGCGCTCAAGCGCTGTAAATCGGCATAACTCTCGCTGGCGTAGCCGGGATTGGTATAGGATTCTGCCTGAAGACGGTGGCTGAGCATTTGCATGCGGATGTGGATGGGATAATCGTAAGCATCAGCCGCCACATCCATGATCCGGGCATAATTACCCTCCCGTTCCAACACGTAGATATCCAGCAGGTCGAGGATGTACTTGGCTGGGGGATCAGCCTTTTCCACCAGTTCCTGCATACGCAGACGATGCAATGTGAATCCCGATGAATCCTCATTTTGCAGAGCAATCCGCGCCAGACCTGCCAGGGCATAGAGCTGTCCGCGCATCTCTCCAAAAGCCTGATACTGCGCGATCGCCGAGCGATAACTCTGGGTGCTGTCCAGCCAGCGCTGCTTTTGCTCCAGGTTTTGCGCCAGCTTCAGCGTGGCGTCAGCCGAAACCCTGGCTTGAGGCTGCACTTGCTTGGGCGGCGAGGAACAAGCCGCAAAGCCAAGCAGCAGAGCTAAAAGCAGAAGCCCAAACAGCTTAGTTTTCATCGGGCAAGTCCTGGAATCTGCCGTCTGGAGCAAATGCCTTGATGCGCGATTCCGGTATTCCCTTGCGCAGGAGCGGATTGTTGTTCAGAGCTTCCAGAGTCTTGGAGGATTTTTCCAAAGTCTCATTCAGATTGTTTATCATCAACAGCAGCTCTGGATTGGAGCGAGAAAGGCTGGCCATGATCTTTTGCAGATCTTCCAGAGTGGCGCTGAGGTTGTAAAGTGTGGAACTGAGCGGGGCGAAGATCTTATCCCCCTGCGGATCGGTCATTTTGATGATCAGGGAATCGGGATCGGCATAATTCTGCGCCGCCACATTCACGGTCTCGATCAGGCGTTCCAGCTCATCTGTCTGCCCGGCAACGCTTTCGCTGATGTCGGCGACATTGTTCAGGATGCGCAGGATCACCCCGTCATCAGCATTGTGGTCACTATTCAAGTTGCTGATCAGCAGGTTCATCTCCCGCATATTTTCATTGATCAGATCCAGGGTAATGTCCGCTTTCTGAGTTACATCGGCGGCTGAGACCAGGATGCGCATCAGAGCGCCTTTATCGGCGTTGTCGTCCATATTCAATTCCCGGGTCAGGGTTTCGATGTTTTCGATGATGGCGGCGATGGGATCGCTAGCCTTGGGCAGGTAAACCCGCAGCAGCGCGCGTCCTTCCGGGAAATCGGTGGAGGGGATTTGGGCTCCTTCCTCCAGCGGATTCATTTTCTCAGGGCTGCGCACATATTCCAAAGTGGTCTTGCTGGTGATGGGATTGGTGGTCCGATATAGCACGCTGGCCTCCACGAGAGTGGTCTGATATCGCTTCAGTACGTAAAAATCCAGCT
>JAEWNJ010000008.1 GCA_023392795.1 Candidatus Cloacimonadota bacterium | reverse complement strand
AATCGCCCAATTCGCTGTAATAATCTATCGGAGCGGCGGTCAGCGGGATCAGACGGTTGTCAAAGCTGACTATACGGTCGTTTTCGACCTCCATATCCGCCACTCCCAGGTTTTGCAGATGACTGCCGGTGGAGAGGATGTAGATGCCGTTCACCCGCATGGGCTCAGGGATGGCAAGGTGGGAGTGCCCTCCGATGATGAGGTCTACCCGATCATCCAGTTCTGTTGCCAGCAGACTGTCGGCATCAAAGCCATTGTGTGTAAGCAGCACCACAAGATCGCTTTGCGCATCTACTTCTGTTAAAAGACTTTCCACGGCTTCTTTGTAGGGAACTATGGTGAGGTTCTTTACATTCTCGGATTTCACGCGTAGCGGCAGGCTTTCGATGGTGAGGCCTATCACTCCGATCTTCAGATCGCCCCGTTCCAGGATCAGGTACTCATCCCGGCCAAAGTCCCCGCCATCAGAATCGAAGAGATTGGCGCTGAGAAAAGGGAATGGCGCAGTACGGACCAGGGCTTTAGCGTGCTCGTAGCTAACGTCGAACTCATGATTGCCCAGAGTCGCGGCGTCCAGCCCCAATTTGCCGAATACCTCGAGGATGGCACCCCCACGCAATCCCTCGTAATCCATGGAGGAAAAGATGGACCCGGTCTGCATATCCCCAGCGTCCAGATACAGGGAATTCTGCACCTCGCCCCTGGCCTGATTGAGGTGATATTCCAGTGCCAGATACCCGCCAATTCCATTGCGTCCGGCCTCGTATGCTGCATGGCTGTCGTTGGTATGCAAAATCCTCAGCGGGGTTGCACCAAGCAGGGCAAAGGTGAGTAGGCCCAGGCCAAGTATAAATCTCTTCATGCTTTGTTCTCCATTAGTTTTTCCACTCTTTGCAGGTCTTCCGGGCTATCGATGCCGATGCCTTGATAATCGGTAATCACCATGCGGATGGGAATGCCGTGTTCCAGAGCTCTGAGCTGCTCCAGTTTTTCGATCTGCTCGAGTCTTCCAGGGCTTAATGCCACGAAATCCAGGAGACACTTGTAGCGAAAGGCATAAACCCCGATGTGGCGATAATATGGCACATTCCCGGATCCATCCCGATCAAATGGGATGGGGCTGCGCGAAAAATATAGGGCGTTGGACCTGCTGTCGCACACTACTTTTACGATATTGGGATTGCTTAGATCCTCAGCGGATTTTAGGGGAGTCATCAGGCTGGCCATCTGTACCTGATCATCCTCAAAGCACTTAAGTAGAGCGGCCAGGGGTTCTTTGCTGATCAGAGGTTCATCACCTTGCACGTTTAGAATAATGCTATCCGGTTCCAGCGTCTCACATAGCGCCGCCACCCGGTCTGTACCGCTGGGCAGATTGCTGTCTGTCAATACTACGGTCGCTGCAAAGGTCTCACCCGCGGCTTCGATGCGCAGGTCATCAGTGGCGATGAAGACATCATTGAAGAGCCCTGTAGCCATCACGTTTTCATACACATGCTGAATCATCGGCTTTCCCCTCAAGATCGCCAAAGGCTTACCGGGAAAGCGCGTGGATGCATATCGGGCGGGGATAATCGCATAGCTTTTCATGGTCTTAGCTCCTTTTCATCCAAGGGTTTACAGCTTAGTCCGGCACCTGATGCCGGTTTTTCTTCAGCCAGATCAGGAGCGCTGAAGTATCCGTGTAATTCACTCCGGGGATGCGCATGGCCTGAGCAATGCTGCGGGGTCTGATACGGCTCAGCTTTTCCCTGGCTTCATAGGCCAGGGCGTGGATCTGGTGGTAATCCACGTGCTCGGGGATAGCGTAATCCTCCGCGTTTCTGTGACGTTCCAGTTCTTCATGCATGCGGGCAAGGTAGCCGGAATACTTGATCTCCAGCTCTACCCGCTCCTGGATCTCAGGGGTAAAATCGTCAGGGATCCGGTATCCGTAGGCGCAGAGGTCTGTCAGACTGAGGTCAGGTCGTTTCAGTAGCAGCGTCAGTTTGGTCGGTTCTTTCAGATCTGGATGCTGGGCGCATTTGGTGTTTTGCAGATATTCCATTTCGCGGTTTTTAATGCTTTGCATCCGTTCAAAAGCCTGCCAGCGCTCGTCGGTTACCAATCCCAGTTCTCTGCCCAGAGGCATTAGCCGTTCATCGGCGTTATCCTGCCTCAAGAGCAGCCGGTACTCCGCGCGGGAGGTGAACATCCGGTAAGGCTCATTTGTGCCTTTCGTTACCAGGTCGTCGATCAATACTCCGATGTATGCCTCACTGCGGGAAAGGATTACTGGTTCTTTACCTTCCAGGGCCAAACTGGCGTTGATGCCAGCCATCAGTCCTTGAGCGGCGGCTTCCTCATAACCGGAAGTGCCATTGATCTGTCCTGCCAGATACAAGCCGGAGATGCTTTTACACTCCAACGAGGATTTCAGCTCCGAGGGATCGATGTAGTCATATTCGATGGCGTAGGCATAACGCATGATCTTTGCCTGTTCCAGACCGGGAATGCTGTGAATAATCTGTTCTTGCACGTAGGCCGGGAGGCTGGTGGAAAC
>JAEWNJ010000137.1 GCA_023392795.1 Candidatus Cloacimonadota bacterium | reverse complement strand
AGTTCCAGGGTTTCATCTTCACTTAGAATAGGGAAAACAGACGGGGAGTCCGAGGCACGTAAAACCATCGGTATCAGCATGATACACAGTAAGATAACAATTGGCAGAGCTTTCATTGACACCTCTCTCGCGCAAGACTTGTCAATCTGCCATTAATTGTCAATCAATCTTTTCTGCCTGCTTGCCGTCTTGGTCCTTGTACGCCTCCGATAGACCTCCCATACACCGGTCGTGCAATTGTATGAGTATTGTATGACCGGCTTATGAAATGCGTAGGAACCAGAAGATGGCAAGGCTGCGGCATCCCGTAACGTAGCTTTCAAAAGCTACGATGCTCCTACCACCAATTTCATGCATAATGTAATGCTTTTCATACACATAGCCATGTGCAATACTTCTTGTAGCATCGGAATGCTACACTACGGATGGAGCCAATGTAGATGCGGCATCCTGCCGCATGTAAACGTCTGGAAGACGTTTCTACACGGCGCTACGGTGAGCGCCGGTACATCAGCGGCAAACCGGAGACTACATCACGCTTTCAGAAAGTTTCCGTTTCCGGTAAGTGTCCAATGCCAGTCCGCCCAGCAGGGCCAGCAAAGTGAGTCCGAGTCCGGCAAAGGAGAGTCTGATGCTCTTTTGATAGCTGGGAGGGGCAAGCTTCAGTTCCAGAGTATGATTCCCGGCGGGGATTTTCAGGCCGCGGAGCACGTAATTCACCGGATGAATGGGAATCTCCGTGCCGTCCAGATAGGCCTTCCAACCTGCGGGATAATACACTTCCGAGAGCACCAGCAGGGCGTCCTTATCCGTGGCCAGATCGTAGGACAATTCATGCATCTCGGCTTTAGTCTGGCGAACGAAGCTGCTATCCGGGGCGGAGATTCCTTCGATGTGGCTTTCCAGCAGGGCGCTATGAGCCGGGTCGAAGCTGGGATCCCAAAGGGCTTCCAGCACTTCAGCGGAGCTATTTTTGACCTCTGTATCGGAAACAAACCAGGCTGGGGGTAGGGCAAAGAGATTCTGATAGATACTTAGTTTGCCATTGTAAAAGACCGGCCGCAGGTTTTGCAGCATGGATCCGTAGGGAATCGAATCCGGTAAAACGATATACTTTGTCCCGAGCATATTCATCACGGGAAGGGGCAGTTCCTTGCTATCCTCGGCAAAGACGCCTTTCAGATAGCGGAAAAACTCTCCATCGCGCTTGCCATCGCCCTTGATCACAGTCAGGAGATCATCGTAGCGCTTCAATTTTGCCGCGGAATAACCATCGATGGTCTTGTGATAATAGGCCCATTCGCCGGCGGGACGAAGCTGATTACCGCCACCTTGCATAAAGCTGAAGTTCAGCGGATAGATGCGATAGTTGCTCTTGTCGGAGAGCAAGAACTGATCATAATCCTGCAGGCTGAAATGCTCCTCGCGGTTTTTGGACATGGGGTAGAGTTCTTTCAGGTGTTTTCCGGTATATGGCCAGAGATCGATAAAAGTGATGGCACAGAGTAGGATCACCAATACACTGTTCTTGAATTTTTTCAGCGAGGCCAGATGGATCAGCCCCATGCTGATGGTGGCCAGGAGCAGTGATAGGATACCGCTTTTTACCAAAGCGTCCAGCCGCGCGCCTTTCAGAACTGCCAATTGGCCACTGGCACCGGCTCTTTCGTATTGCGCGATCTCATCGGGGCGGGCAAAGGGCAGGCCGGAGAAGAGAGTTTTGGAGAGCACCGTCCAGGTCAGAAAGACGCCACCCAGAATCCAGAACAGGCGCAGGTAACGCTTTTGCCAGAGAGAATTTCCGATATTCTCCTGCACCTGCATCAGCCCCAGGGCAGCCAGAATGACAGCATTGAATTGCACGATGATCAGAGTCATGGAGGGTACGCGGAACTTATTAAAGTAAGGTAAGTAATTCAAAAACAGATCGGATAGCCACGGGGTAGCCGAGCCAAAGCTCATAAGTGTAAATAGGCCGGAAGAAATCCAAAGAAAGCGGGATAGCGCTTTATGCGAACCCCACAAAGACAAAATCCCCAGGGCCAGCACCACAATACCAAAGTAGTTGTACACCTGCGTAAATGGCATGTAACCCCAGTAGTTTCGTCCGGAGGCGTTGTCTATCCCACCCCAGAAATCAGGGATGACAAAAGCGATGATTTCCTTGGGGTGAAAGCTCCAGCCCTGCGCGTATGCTTTATCCAGACCGGCAGAGCCTCCGCGCATTGTGTAATGGCTGTATTCCATGGTGGAAAGATAGGGATTCATCACGGCCAGTGCGGTGAGTCCAAAAGCCAGTACGATCAATAGAGTCCAGATGCCAAAGCGTTTGTACTGTTTGCTCTTGATGCTGTCGATCAATTGGTAGATCCAGTACATACCCATCAAAAGATAGAGATAATAACTGATCTGAGGATGGTTTTCCCTTAGCTGAGTGATCAGGAAGGTGGCCAGCAGACCCAGAGAGAGGATCCCCGGCTTCTCTTTCAGGCGCAGCAAAGCCCAAAAGACCCAGGGAATGTACATGATGGCACGGAACTTCGTATTGTGCCCGATATCCAGTAAACCAACCCAATGGCAGGAAAAGACGAAGGCTATGGCACCAAAAAAAGCTATATAAGGATCGGCTTTCAGATGCCGGAGCAGGACAAAAATGCCCAGCCCACCGATAAAGAGCAGGAAAATGCGCCAATTGATCACCTTGTCGGTCAGCTTGGTAAGGCTCTCCAAAAAGGGATAGCGATTGGGGAAAGAGATCATGTAGCTCGGCATACCGGAAAACATGTTTTGAGTCCACAGAGCCTTGTCGTCGTGTTCCGCGTTGTAATCGATGATGCTCTTAGCCGCGCCGCGCCACTGGCTGATGTCGCTGGCGGCAGGCTCCATGTGACGATATGCCACCGGGAAGTAGATCACGCTGAGCAGGATAAAAAGCAGCGCAATCATGACCCCGCTGAGATACTTCATCGGGATCAATTCCCTGGAAAGCACTGTGGACGCTGGGTTTGATGCCGCTTTGTTTACTTTCTTATTGACTATTTTCTGGCTCATAAAATCCTCTGTTTGTCCGGTATTTTCGCCAAGCATATTTGCCCCGCGCTATCGGTCAAGATAAAAAACCTTTGGGAGATCTTCAGAAATGGTCTTTGAGTATAGAAAGAAAATCTACGGATACGAATGCGACATCTATGGACACATGAATAACGCCGCCTATCTCCAGATGTTGGAAGCAGCCCGCAGCGATGCGCTGGTGGAGATGGATATGCCAATCGCCAGGCTGCTGAAGCTGGATATTCAGTTCTTTGTGCTGCATTATGAATTGGACTATCTGAAAGCTCTGGATCTGGAAGAAACAGTCCTGGTAAAAAGCTGGTTCTATGAGGCCAATCGCCTGAAGGGGTTTTGGCGCCAGGAAGCGTACAACTCATCCGGAGATCTCTGCTTCACAGCCAGGTTCACAGTTGTTTACGCCTCAGGAGGGAAGGCGAAAAGACTGCCGATGGAGATTCACGAGCACTTTTTGACATTTCTCGAGTAGATGTTTACATACAAGACATGTAGTCGGAAGGAATTGATATGTGGAGCGATAGCTCCATGTATCCGAGCTTACTTCATGTTTATGCCCGTACTCCCATGCAATATTTGTACATTGCTATTGCGTAAAAACACAATCAGTTTATCTTATTCTAAGTAAATATTGGGATGTGAGGATTGCTTTATGGAATTGATCGCCGAGTTCGGATCTAATACCTGTAAGGTAATGCAGTGCAAGGATAACAGGGTCTTTGTCGATTACCGTATCCCGCTTCGTTTGATTTCGCACCTGGATGCTGATGGCAAAATGAAGGAAGCGGCTGTTTCAAGCATTCTGAGTATCATTTCCGATATCAAAAAACGTTTCCCGGAAATGCAGAATATTATCCTGGTGGGAACCGAGGCTATGCGCAGGGCGACAAACAACCCCGAGATTGTGGGGCTGATCCTGGAGAAAACCGGGCTGAAGATGCAGATCCTGAGCGTGAAGGAAGAAGCTGAAGCAGCACACAAAGGAATCATGACCGCGATCGAGCCCAAAGGGAACATCCTTGCCTTTGATATTGGCGGAGCCAGTACCGAATTCATCTATGGCAGAGACGCAAGGATCAAGGATGTGGTAAGCCTTCCCTTTGGTGCAGTCAGTTTGAATGACAAATTCCGGGGTAGCGATCCCTACACCAATTGCGCTTTTCACGCTTTGGAAATGTTTGTGGAAACCAATCTCAAGATCCGGCAAGCGAAGGATTACACCGTGATCGGGACCGGCGGTTCTCTGGCCACGATGGCCGCTGTGATGCTGGGGATGAAAAGCTTTGATGCCGAAGCTCTGAATGGCACGGTGATCAGCCGCGCTGAGGTTCTGCGCCAGGTGCTGATGTATCGTCCCAAAAGCGTTTCTGAAATCTGTAAGATCCCCGGGATGGATCCTGCGCGAGCTGATCTGATGCTGCCCGCTTCGTATCTGGTATGCCAGATCATTCACAAAGCGGGAGTGGATAGAGTGATCGTGAGTACTCGCGGAGTGCGTCACGGCATCATCTGCGAGATCAAGCAACAGCAGGGAAAGATTTAGCTGCTCTAAGGTTTACAGCTTTTACAAGGTTCCATGCCCCGGGCTATAGCTTCGCCGCGGGGGATGGCGATGGATTTGGCGGTGGTATAGCGGCAATGTTCCCGGTGAAACTTCTTGCCGCTGCCGGTGAAATAGACCGTCACTGAATCCATCTCTGTGGCCGGGGTATCTTCGCCCTCGCTCCATAGCCCCAGGCCCTTCATTCTGGCATCGCGTTCGTATCTGAGGAAGTCTTCCAGATAACTAAAGGGGAAGTTTGTGTAGGCGTGACCGTAACCCCGGGAGATGATTTCGGCATTTATAAACAGCGAATCAGAGGCCCGGTAGGCATAGGCCAGCAGCCGGTCGTAACGATCCTTGTGATCAGACGCGCTATTGGACTGATCATAAGCCAGCAGTACGCGTTGACCCTCCAGCAGGTCTTTCAGGAACTTGCTGGCCTCCAATCCGAAATACTCCACATCTTTGTTTGGATGAACCGATTCCGGGGTATCCACTCCGATCAGGCGCACCCGGGTATCTTTATCGTCAATCTTACAGATGAAGGTATCCCCATCCACCACCCGGATTACTTCGTAGCCCTTGCTTTTGGGCGTGGAATCTTGCTGCGGGCAGGTGAAGAGACCCAGCAGGATGATGATCAGCAGGCTGGCTAAAAGGATGTACTTCATTGGGGGTACACTATGTTATTCACGCCACTTAGCGGGTTGGGCGCGACCTGGAGCTGCATGCCGAAGATCTCGCCCAGATGCTCACTTTTCATCACCTCGTTGGGGCTGCCGTCGTAGAGCAGGCGCCCTTCCTTCAAAAAGATCATGCGATCAGCATAGTTAGCAGCCAGATTGAGGTTATGCGAGATCAACAGGATGGCTTTGCCTTGGCGGGTGGAGATATCCCGCAGCATGCGCATGATCTCGATCTGATAGTTTATGTCCAATTGGGAAAGGCTTTCATCCAGAAAGATGTACCGGGTATCCTGCACCAAAGCTCGTGCCAGGTATACGCGCTGTTTTTCGCCGCCGCTGAGTTCGGAAAGATAGCGCTGCCGCAAATCCCAAAGCCTCATCTGTGCCAGCGCTTTCTCCGCTGCGGCTTTATCCTCTTCGCTGTAGGTCTGCCAAAGTGTGAGATAGGGATAGCGCCCCATCAGCACGGTATCCAACACGCTGTAATCAAATTCGCTATGGATTTCCTGCGGGATGAAGGCGATGGCTTTGGCCAATTCGGGACGGTTGATCCTGCGGATATTGGTGCCTTTGTAATGCACACTCCCCGCTCTTGGTTTCAGATAACCCATCAGCGTATAAAGCAAGGTGGATTTACCCGCACCATTGGGACCCAGGAGCACCGTGAAGCCATGATCCGGCAGCACCAGATCCAGGTTCTTCAAGATATCCTGCGTCCCATAAGCGCAGGTCAATGCTTTAGCTTCGATCACAAAGCGTCCTTAGCTGAGGAGTGGCAGACACCAATGGATCAGAGCTGTTCCAGGGGGATGTTCAGTTCTTCGGTGCCGGGCACCACAAAGCGTCCGTCCCGGATGATGTCCTGTCTGCTGCCGTCAGCTCTCACAGCCGTGATACTGGCCAGCATTTCGTAAGGCAGAGTG
This sequence comes from Candidatus Cloacimonadota bacterium, assembly GCA_023392795.1. Classification (GTDB taxonomy): domain Bacteria; phylum Cloacimonadota; class Cloacimonadia; order Cloacimonadales; family Cloacimonadaceae; genus UBA5456. Next base: position 8,738 of record JAEWNJ010000137.1, on the reverse strand, counting down.
ATGTCCGTATGCTTTTGTGTGTAAGCAGAGAGCGGATCATCCTTGCGGGTGGCGGATTTCTCGTTTTCCACCGCGATCATTTCTTTGCCGTTTAGCAAGCTCGGGTGCGGCGCATCCTCTTCATGCGAATAGCAGGTGTCGCCGATGGCAAAGTGCGGTCCCATCTTTTCGATGATCAGGATGGGCAAAAGGTGCATGATGTCGTACTTTTTGGCGATCTGATAGGCAGTGGTATTGGTCCCGATGGCAAACTCTCCGATGGGCAGGCTTTGATGGGGCAGCAGGAGGTTTTCATGGATATAGCTCTTACCTTCTGCGGGATCCTTAAAGTTGCTGCAGGAATAATCCTTGACCCAGCCATCTTCGAAGTGCATTCTGAGATTGAAGTAACGCAGATCACCCAGGTAGATATCTTCCACATGCAAAGTACCGTTGGTGCCTTGTAAAACCGGCGAAGTAAAAACCTCACCCACTGGGATGTTGACGTCTGCAACGCAATTCTCAAAGATCGTCTGTGTGGCAGGATCGCTGATCTTGTGCATCTGCACCCTGATATCGGTGTCGTTGCCGGGTTTGCCCTTTACTTCTACGTAATCGGCGCTGTCCAGCACGTCGATGATATGCTGCTGGATCCTGGCGTAGGTATGGCTATCCAGCAGGTTTATCTTTAGCGTATCGGCAAAGATATCGGCAAATTGGTCGCCAATCTCGGTGGAGGGGAAGGCAATGATGGTAAAGCTGGCTTCGTCTCTGCGGTAGTATTTGTGATAAAGCTGTGCGTTGCGGCCACTGAACTCCCGGAAAAGCTGCTGCTGTTCATCGCTGAGCTTGAGACAGGTCTTCTTGTTTACGGGGGAGAAGGGAGTCTCGCCAAAGAGCTCGATATAGGCGGGTCCGGCCTGCAAGGCGATCATATCCTTGAGCTCTTCCATGCTTTCCTCGGTTACTTTTAGGGATTTCTCCACATAGTCTCTGGTGAGGAGGAGGGCGCTATCAAAACGGTGATCGTATGGCATCTGACGATTGATGCCGGAATTCATGAGCGAGGGAACCAGAGCCTCCAAGCCGTGCCCCGCCAGTTCTTTCACTACCAATCTGCCCAGAGCTTCCATCCCGAGGGGAATCATTACGGTGGCGTAGCGCTTCTTCCGATAGTCCTTTTTGGCGCGTTCAAAGCTGTCGATAAAGCATTGCACGATGTATTTGGCTATCTTGGCCAGTTCTCCAGCGTCATATGCGGCCAGAAATTGTGCCATCGCTCTTTCGTGTTTGCTCACGTAGATGCCGTAGCGATACAGGTAGCGAAGATCGCTGAGATCGGCTTCGCACATGATCCTGCGGTTGTAATCGTTTTCGGGAGAGAAGCGGTTCAGATAGTTCGCCTTTACTTGAGTTTCGTAGTTCTCCTGGGTCCGGAAGATATAGGCATCCAGCCAGCTTTTATGGCTCGAATTGCCCTTTAGGCTCAGCTCATGTAGATCGAAAAAGAGCTTCAAATCGGATAAGACACTCAGGAAATTGGCCTTTAGATATGAAGCCCTGATGCTCCTGCCGCACATGATAGCGGCAGAAACCAGCGAACCCATCTCGGCTCCATATAGTTCGTGCGCGTAATCCGGATTGGCAAGACATTTGGCATATCCATCTTGAGGATCCAGCACACCGTAAAAACGATCGTGAAGAGACAGGATAGTATCTTCAGGAGTATGCCGCAGCTCTGGATCTGCATCCAACATCATGCCATACTCCCAAGCGGCAATTACGTTTTCACGGTACTCGCGGAAGAAATCGCCAAAAGGTAAATCGGGGGAAATCTGCAGGGAACGCATCTTGTTTACCAGCGCGTCGCATTCGGCTTTGGGAGCGGCAAGCTGCCGCATCATCTCATTAAAGTTTATAGACATAGCTCCTACCTCATTCTATTCTTTTGAGTGCGAAACTGAGATTTCGGTCATATTCGTCAAGTATTATCTGGAGGGCGGGTGGCAAGCTCCTGCTTGCTGCAGCGAGCGTGATCTCCCTTCAGTTCCCCTTTCGCCGCTGGAATCCGGGAGCCACATCCACGCACACTGAATCCTCTCCTCTCAGACAAAGAAAGTCCTTTACTAAAAAACTAACATATAAAAGATGGCTTTGAGATTGGTGAAAAAATGCTTACAAGGATAGATTAATGGAAAACCAAAAACCCCTCGACAAACTACGGGCCAGGAAAAGCAAAGCCATGCTTGGCGGTGGTGAAAAGCGCATCGCCGAACAGCACGACAAAGGCAAGCTGACTGCCCGTGAACGGATCGCACGATTGGTGGATGCCGATAGCTTCGAAGAGTTCGATCTCTTCATGCGCCATCAATGCACCAATTTTGACATGGAAAAGACCGTGTTTGACGGCGACGGTGTGGTAACCGGTAGCGCCACCATCAACGGGCGCGTTGTCTATATCTTCGCCCAGGATTTCACCGTCTTTGGCGGTTCATTATCCAAGACTTATGCCGATAAGATCTGCAAAATCATGGACATGGCTCTGAAGAATGGCTGCCCGCTGATCGGATTGAACGATTCCGGCGGAGCCCGCATTCAAGAAGGCGTGGATGCCCTCGCGGGTTACGCGGAAATCTTCTGGCGCAACGTGATGGCCAGCGGCGTGATCCCTCAGATCTCCGCCATCCTCGGTCCCTGCGCGGGCGGAGCGGTTTACTCTCCCGCCATTACGGACTTTGTGGTGATGGAAAAGAACAACAGCTATATGTTCGTCACCGGTCCCAAGGTGGTCAAAACCGTGCTGAACGAGACAGTGAGCATCGAGGATCTCGGTGGTGCCAAGATCCATGCCAGCAAGAGCGGCGTGGCGCACTTTATGACCAATAACGAGGAAGAGACCATCCTCCTGATCAAGAAGCTCCTATCCTATCTGCCGGCAAACAATATGGAGGACCCACCGGTCTTTCCCAATCCGGATCCAGTGACCAGAGAATGCTCTGAGCTGAACGACGTGATCCCTGATAGTCCCAATAAACCATACGACATCCTGGACGTGATCTATCCCATCGTGGATGAAGGCGAATTTCTGCAGGTGATGAGCAACTTTGCCCAAAACCTGGTGGTAGGCTTTGCCCGGCTAAACGGCCACAGCATCGGCATTGTAGCCAATCAGCCCAAAGTGCTTGCCGGTGTGCTGGATATCGATGCATCGATCAAAGCAGCCCGATTCGTGCGCTTCTGCGATGCCTTCAACATCCCCCTGGTTGTCTTTGAAGACGTTCCCGGCTTCCTGCCCGGTACCTCGCAGGAACACAACGGCATTATCCGCAATGGTGCCAAGATGCTGTATGCCTTTGCCGAAGCCACTGTGCCCAAGATTACAGTGATCATCCGCAAGGCCTATGGCGGAGCTTACTGCGTGATGAATAGCCGCCATATGCGAGCTGACCTGGTGTATGCCTGGCCCACTGCTGAAATCGCCGTGATGGGTCCCAAAGGCGCGGTGGAAGTGATCTTCCGTAAAGAAGCCAAGGAAAGCAGCGATCCCAAACAAGCTCTGAAGGATAGAGAGGACGAGTATCGCGAAGCCTTTTCGAATCCCTACCGGGCAGCCGAACGTGGCTATATCGACGACATCATCGAGCCCGCCCAAACCCGTTTCCGTCTCGTCCGTGCCCTGGAAATGCTGGCCAATAAGAAGGATAGCATCCCTCCGCGCAAGCATGGCAACATCCCCTTATAGGTGTATGGAAATGAAGATATTATCCGGCCTTATACTGCTCCTGATTCCGCTATGCCTGATGGCTCAGGTGCCGATGCAGCCCCCCCAGGCTGAAGCCATCACCGATTCCGTGTCCCAATCCCGCGAGCAGGAGATTCTCACAGATTACGGTTTCCGCGATCTGGATACCCTCACCTTGGTAGCCAAAAAGCTGCAGATCAGGGATGTAAACCGCTGGAAAGCTGCCTTGGGTCTGGAACCTGCCAATAAGACCCTGGATGGCAAGAGCCTGCGTCGCCTGGAGATCAGCCCATACCGTGCCTTTCTGGCCAAGCAGACAGTGGAGTATGGCTATAACGAACTGAATACAGTCAGTGAAATAGCGGGAAGGCTGAACCTCCCGCTGAAAAAGCTCAAAGCCCTGTTGGGTAACGCGGATCCTCTGGATAAGAGCTGGGACCATACTTCCATCCAGGCTTTGCACATCAGCCCGAGCGACGTGAAAAAGGCCGCTGACAGCTTTGAGCATGATGTTTTGCTCTATGGCGGCAGCGTCACTCTGGTAGGCATGATCGTGGTTTTTGTTGCCCTGCTTCTCACCAGCATCATCATCAGCCAATTGGTACATCTGAATGCCAAGCCCAAGGCAGCCGTGATCAAGCTGGATGGGGCCGGCAAGATCAAAGCAGCCCCCAAAGATCTTTCCCGCAACGTAATCGTAGCCGCCATCACTGCTCTGCACATGCATGCTTCCGAGATTGAGGAACAGCGCAAAATGGTGCTCACATTCCGCCGCACTCCCACCAATCAATGGCGCGCAAGTGCCGTTCTCAGCATGCCAAACCGCGAATTGAAAAGGAGATAAGTATGAAAACCTATAAACTGATCATCAATGGCGAACGCTATGAAGCTCGCGTGGTCGAATACACGCCGCATCATGCCAAGCTGAATATAAACGGTCACGAATACGTGGTTCAGATCGAAGACGACCACAGTGCGGATGTCCCCAAACTGGGCGAACAGGAAAAAGCAGTGCCCATGGCGCCAAACTTCAATAGCGGCTTTGATCCCGGCAGCGGTGAAGTGTTGGCTCCCCTGCCCGGCGTCATTGTGAAAATCCCCGTCAATGAAGGCGACATGGTGAAAAAGGGCCAACCCATCGCCATCATCGAAGCCATGAAGATGGAGAGCGAGATCGCTTCTCCCGTGGATGCCAAAATCGCCAAGATCACTGTAAAAGAACGTTCCCTGGTGCAGGAAGGCGACATTTTGATGGTGTTGGAAGGCGTGGAAGTGAAAGCTGCCACCCCGCCCAAAGCGGAACGTAAACAAGCCGCTGTGAGCGCAAAAAACGATGCTCCGGCGGATAACATCCTGCGCGCGCCCATCCCTGGCCTGATTCTGGATGTAAAGGTAAACGCCGGCCAATTTGTAAAAGACGGCGACGTGGCTGTGGTGCTGGAAGCCATGAAGATGGAATCCGATATCCACATCAACGCCGACGGCAAGGTCCTAAAAGTCTTTGTGAACCGCGGCGACAACGTTCAGGAAGGCGATCCCCTGATTGAACTGGGAGTGTAAGGCATGCAGGAACTGCTTCAATTTATCCAAACCACCGGCTTCCTGAATGTCGAAATCGGCAATCTGATCATGATGGCCGCCGGAATGCTCTTTGTGTATCTGGGCATCGCCAAAGAGTTTGAACCCCTCTTGCTGGTTCCCATCGGATTCGGCATGATCGTGGGCAATATCCCGGGACTGGCAGCCCAGGGTCTGGGAGTGGAAAACGAAGGTTCGGTGCTATCATACCTCTACTTCGGAGTAAAGAAAGGCATCTACCCCTCCCTGATCTTCATGGGAGTGGGAGCGCTGACTGATTTCTCCGCCCTCATCGCCAATCCGCGCCTCATCCTCCTGGGAGCAGCCGCGCAATTTGGCATCTTTGCCACCTTCATGGGCTCGATCCTTTTGGGATTTAACATCATGGAATCCGCCTCCATCGGCATCATCGGTGGCGCGGATGGCCCCACATCCATATTCCTGGCCTCCAAACTGGCCCCGCATCTGCTGGGTTCGATCGCTCTGGCTGCCTATTCCTACATGGCATTGGTTCCCGTGATCCAGCCCCCCATCATGCGCTTGCTCACCACTAAAAAGGAACGCCTGATCCGCATGAAAGCTCTGCGCGTGGTGACCAAAAGAGAGAAAATCTTCTTTCCCATCGTGGCTTTCATCGTTACCGCTCTGATCGCTCCCGGCTCGGCAATCCTGCTGGCGATGCTCTTCCTGGGCAATCTGCTCAAAGAGAGCGGAGTTACCGAACGCCTCGCCAATAGCGCCAGAACCGTCCTGATCGATGTGGTTACCATGCTGATCGGAATCACTGTGGGTGCCAAGACTACCGCCGACGTCTTCCTGACTCCTGCTACCATCAAGATTTTCATCCTGGGCGCAGCGTCTTTTGCCGTTGCCAGTGCGGCAGGAGTGCTCTTTGCCAAAATATTGAACCTATTTAGTAAAAACAAGATTAATCCCCTCATCGGCTCAGCCGGAGTTTCTGCCGTTCCCGCGGCTGCGCGCGTATCCCAGGTGGTAGGTCAAAAGTATGACCGTTCAAACTACCTGCTGATGCATGCCATGGCCCCAAACGTAGCTGGAGTGGTTGGCTCAGCCGTTGCCGCTGGCGTTCTGCTGGGGATTTTCGGCTCCTGATAATACATTATCCAGTTAGTAACACACTATGCAGACAGCTTCGGCTGTCTGCCTTTCTTGTCTCCCCCGGAGTTGTAACTGCTTCCCTGCAGTTAGGATTGCCGGTCAGTTTCAAGCAGTTACGATTTCGGGCAGCGGGTATGCACTACCTGAAGCTATCTTGTAGTTGATACGCCTCCCATACACCGGTCATACACCGGTCGTACGATCGTATGACCGGTGTATGGGAGGCTCACAATATGCGTATGATCCTCAAGATAGGAAGATCAAAGAACCGGTTGGGGATGATTTTTAGCTACTACCCACTCGAGTTGGTAGAGAGCCGAAAAAAAACCGGCTCTGATCCAGAGGGTCAAAGCCGGTATCACAGATGAAAGGGGGATCAGGAGTACTTCGAGGTTACTTCTTCCATGCCGGGCAGGCTGAAAACCTTGAATTGATCTACTCTGATGGCGCTATCTTCGGCAAATTCGATTTGATCGCGATAGCTGATGAAATCCTCATTGTGGTTCTTGATGTGGTTGAGGAGATCCGGATGCACCAGGATGCGCAGGTGTTTATTGCGAATGTAGTATTCGCTGCGCACCAGCCAGCGATAGATGCGCATGATCACAGCATCTTTACTGATGATGCGGCCGCTGCCGTTGCAGAAGGGGCAGGGCTCGGAGAAGTTTGCCATGATGGTGGCGCGCATGCGTTTGCGGGTAACTTCCACCATCCCGAGATCGGTAAAGGGATAGACCTTGTTTTTGGCACGGTCGCGGCGCAGGCCTTTTTTCAGGATGTCCAGCACCTCGCTCTTGGCTTTTTCGTCCGTCATATCGATGAAATCGATCACGATGACGCCGGAGAGATCGCGCAGCCTGATCTGGCGGGCAGATTCCGCAGCTGCTTCCAGATTGGTTTTGCGCACGGTCTCTTCATAGTGACTTTTGCCGGTGAAACTGCCGGTATTGATATCAATGGCCACCAGAGCCTCGGTTTGTTCGATCTTGATATTGCCGCCGGAGGGCAGGTAGATGCGGGAATGGAAGATGGTCTCGATCTTTTTCTCGATGGACCAGGCGTCAAAAATGGGGCTGTCCTCCTTGTACATCTCCACACTGGGGATGAGGTCGGCGGAAATATCTTCCAATTGGCTGATAATGCTCTTGTAAAAGGATTTGTCGTCGATCACCAGGCGGTCTACATGCTCACCGAAGAGATCGCGAATAAGGTAATTCTCCAGGGCATTCTCTTCAAAGACGCATACGGGTGCCTTTGCGTATTGGAGCTGCTTTTCGATCAGGCGCCAGGTCTTGGCCAGGGCCTTGTATTCGTTGCGGAAATCGTCCTCGTCGCTGCCTTCGGCTTCGGTGCGCACGATGAGGCCATAGCTGGGATCCTTGATCTCGCTGAGGATATTGCGGATGCGGGTGCGTTCGCCCTGCGAATAGATCTTGCGGGAGATGGCGATCTTGTTTTTATTGGGGAAGAGCACCAGATACTTACCCGGGATGGAGATCTGACCAGTGAGGCGGGCACCTTTGGAGCCGATGGGGCCTTTGTGCACCTGCACCACGATCTCCTGGCCCGGTTTGAGCAGTTTGCCGATCTGAGAGCTATCGGAAGGATTCAGGTGTTTGCGGGGTTTCTCATCCTCGTAGATCTCCAGAAAGTCCTGCACGATATCGCTGTAATGCAGAAAGGCAGTGCGTTCGAGTCCGATCTCGATGAAGGCGGCGCCCATGCCGGGCAGCACGTCTTTCACAATGCCTTTGTAGATATTGCCCACGGGGTTTTGCTGATCCTTACGCTCCACAAAGAGCTCCACCAGCCGGTTATCTTCCAGCACCGCCACACGTTTTTCCAGGGGATGGACGTTGACGATGATCTCGGTATTTACGTTGTCCTTGCGCATATCAATCCACCATCGTCGGCATCAGATACTGCCAGGTGCCGGGCTCGATGGGTTCCACGTAGCGCTCTGCCAGCTTTTGAATGTCCAGTATCCGATTTTCCAAAAGGCTCTTCAAGCTCATGCGGAAAAACTCGGAATCCTTCAGAGCTTCGAAGAAAGTGATCTTGAGGGGGTAATTTGTGACGGCGTAATCTGAGATATTGGCCATTTCAGCCGCTTGCAGCACGGCATCTTCGAGATTACCCAGACTATCGATCAGGCCTACGCCCAGGGCGTCCTCGGCGCTGTAAATGCGGCCTTCGGCAATGCTTTGGATCTTATCCGGCGAGATCTTGCGGGCAGTCATCACGCGGGATTTGAATTCGTCGTAAGTGGCGATGGAACTTTGCTTCAAGCTGGCTAACAATTCCGGAGAATAGGGCTCCA
>JAEWNJ010000023.1 GCA_023392795.1 Candidatus Cloacimonadota bacterium | reverse complement strand
GCTGATCAATCCGGGTATTGCGGATGAAATGGCGATCGCGCAGGAAAGCATCACTGCCATCCGAAACCTGCGCAAGCAGATCAATCTAAGCCCCGGTACCATGGTGAAGATCGTGGTGCGCACTGCGGAAGCTGCCCAAACCGGACTCTTCAGGGAATACAGCACTTACTTCCAAAGATTGGCGCGAGTGGAGGAGATTAGCTGTGGCACGGATGTGGAGAAACCAAAACCGGCGATCTCTGCCGTGGTGAGAAACATCGAGATCTTCCTGCCCCTATCCGGCCTTCTGGATCCCGCAGTGGAGCGCGAACGCCTGCAGAAACAGATCGATAAGCTAAGCAAAGAACTGCAGGGGATTTCCGGTAAACTGAAGAACGAGAACTTCCTGAAAAATGCCAAAACGGAAGTGGTGGATAAAGAACGCGAAAAGTATAACGAAGTGAATACCAAGCTGGAACTTATCAAGCAGCAACTGCAGGATCTTTCCTGATTTTGCTTGACAAAAGGAGCCCGGCCGGAAGTGTTTCATCAATTGCGTGGGGCTATAGCTCAGTTGGTAGAGCGAATGGTTCGCAATCATTAGGCCAGGGGTTCGAATCCCCTTAGCTCCACCATGCTTTGAAAGAGCGGCCATCGGCCGCTCTTTCATTTACCCACAGCGGTGGGAATCCTGTTCAGATAAATCCTACTTCTCACCATCCTGGCTGCCGATCAACCGGTAGATCAATCCACCGCCGAGCCCGCCAATAATGGGAAACACCCAGAACATCCACAACTGGTTCACAAACCCCCTGCCGGCGAAGAACGCCACAGCCGTGCTGCGTGCGGGATTCACAGAGGTGTTGGTTACGGGGATGCTGATCAGGTGGATCAGAGTAAGTGCCAAACCTATGGCGATGGGTGCGAAGCCAGCCGGAGCTTTTTTGTCCGTGGCGCCCATGATCACCAGCAGGAACATCCCGGTCATCACCACTTCGCACAATAGTCCCGGCAGCACGCGGTATTTCTCCGGAGAGAGGCTGCCCACTCCATTGGCGGCAAAGCCATCAGCGGCATTGAATGTGGCACTGCCGCTGGCGATGAAACACAGCACAACGCCGGCTACGAGGCCGCCCACAACCTGCGCCACAATGTAGGGAAGCAGGTCTTTCCCGGAAAAGCGTCCGCCTGCCCATAATCCCAATGAGACAGCCGGATTGAGGTGCGCGCCGGAGATGTGGCCGATAGCGTATGCCATCGTGAGTACCGTGAGGCCGAATGCCAAAGAAACCCCAGCCCTACCGATCCATTGACCGGCGAGAACTGCCGAACCGCAGCCCCCCAATACCAGCCAGAAAGTTCCAAAGAATTCCGCGTACATGCGCTTAAAGATGCTAGGCATAATCATACTCCTTTGTATGTTCTTGGCCGTCTCCGCGCCGGAATAGTCGCCTCCGGAATCACGGAAGGCAGTCAGGCTGATAGTGATGATATCCCATACTTTCTGTCAAGCTAAAATCGGATCAGAACTTTCTCTTGACTGGAGGCGGCAATCCCATTTGCATGACTTCACATCTCTAAAGCCTTTGGGCAAATCAAGTAACGGTAATAATGATGAAGAAAAAACTGTGGATCGTAATCGGGTTGGCTTTGCTGGCCATACTATTAACATGGCGCTTTAGCTCCGGAAAAAACCAAAAAACAGAACAGGGTCGCGGCGGACCCCAGGCCGTGGCGGTGGAAACCGGCAGGGTCGAGGTGATGGACCTGGATGATATAGCCAGCTTCAGCAGTAACCTTCGGGCCGGGCAAAGCTATATTCTGGCGCCCAAGGTATCAGGGCAATTGGTAGAACTAAATGTGAATATCGGCGATACAGTGCGCCGGGGCCAGATGGTCGCCGAGATTGACGACACCATATACCGGCAGGACTTCGACAAAGCCGAAGCCAATCTGGAACAGATGGCCAGTGCTTTGGCAGAGGCTGAAAAAGATCTGGATAACAGCCGGCAACTTTTGGCGAGATCTTACATTTCCCAAGCCGAATTTGACCAGGTGAACGCGAAGTACATCTCCGCCCAATCCCAATACCGGGTGGCACTTGCCGGCAAAAACGCGGCTGAGGCCACGCTTTCCAATACCAAGGTCAAGGCAGATTGGAGCGGTGGAGGAACCCACCGGGTGATCGGAGAGAGGTTTGCAGATCCTGGTCAGTTGTTAAATTACGGCTCGCCGCTGGTTTCTGTGCTGGATATTGGCACGCTGGTGGCGGAGATCGATGTGATCGAAGGCGACTATGCACGGATGAAAGTAGGGCAATCGGCTAAGATTTATTCCGATACCTGGCCTGGCGAGGTATTCAAGGGCCGGATCGCTCGCGTGGCGCCGATTTTGAAAGAGGAATCCCGCCAGGCAAGGGTGGAGATCGAAGTAGCCAATCCCGGCCTGAAACTAAAGCCGGGGATGTACGCGCGGGCGCAGATAACCTGGCAGACCAAAGCTCAGGTAACGGTTGTTCCCGCTGCCGCGATTTACAAGCACAAAGGCCAGGAAGGCGTATTTCTGGTGGATAAAGAATCTTCAAAAGTAAGTTTCGTGCCGGTCGATAAGGGTATCGAGACGGCAGAATATGTGGAAATCCTCTCTCCCGCCCTCAGTGGTGAGGTGGTCACCCTGGGACAGGACCAGTTGGATGACGGACGCGAAGTAGTCCTTCCCGGAGCCAAACCAAAGGGTAAAACCAAACCATGAAGATAGCCCAAACCTCGGTCAATTTCCCGGTTACCACCATCATGGTGGCGCTGATCGTGATCATCCTGGGAGGCGTGGCGCTTTCCAGGCTTCCCATCGACGCCATGCCGGACGTCACCTCGCCCACCATCAGCATCTCCACCAGTTACTCCAAAGCCAGCCCCTTGGTGATGGAAGAACTGGTTACCCGGCCCATCGAAGAGGCCGTAAGTGCGGTTTCCGGGGTGGAAGAGATCTCTTCGCGATCTTCGGAAGGCAGCAGCAATGTGCAAGTCTATTTTGCCTGGGGTACCGATCTGGACGCTGCGTCAAACGATATCCGCGACCGCCTGGACCGCATCCTCTCCCGCCTGCCGGATGAAGCCAGCCGGCCTTCCCTGCGCAAATTTGACCTGGCTGCCATGCCTGTGGTGATGATGGGCGTGGTAAGCGATCTGGATCCCGTTACCCTGCGCACCCTGATCGACAATGAGATCGGCTACCGCCTGGAAAGAGTTAATGGAGTGGCCAGCGTAAACGTTTGGGGCGGGCTGACCAGGGAGATCCAGATCAACCTCGATCCCCAGAAAATCAGATCGCTGGGGATATCCATGGACTCGGTGATCAGCCGCATCAAAGCCGCCAACGTCAATCAGCCCACGGGAAACATCTATCGCGGCAATTACCAGATCATGGTGCGAGTGCCGGGAGTCTTTGAAAATCTGGACGAACTAAAGGAAACCGTGATCGCCAGGCCGGGCGGAGTCTCTGTATCGCTCAAAGAGATAGCCACCATCGAGGACAGCTCCCCCAAGGTAAGAAGCGTGGTGCGGATCAATGGCAAGCCGGGGATCCAGATCTCGGTGAATAAACAATCCGGCACGAACACGGTGCGCGTGGCCCAAGGCGTGCTGGAGGAAGTGGAGAACATCAACCGCTCCATCCCCCAGGTGAAAGTGGTGCCACTAGTGGACCAATCCATCTATATCAGCCGCTCCATCAACAACGTCGCCAGCTCAGTGGTGATCGGCGGCATTCTGGCTGTACTCATTCTGCTCTTTTTCCTGCGCAACATCAAAAGCACGATGGTGATTTCCACCGCAATCCCGATCTCCATCATGGCAACTTTCGGCCTGCTTTATTTTAATGGCTTTACCCTCAACCTGATGACTATCGGCGCGCTGGCGCTGGGCGTGGGCCAATTACTGGACAACTCCATTGTGGTGCTGGAAAACGTCTTCCGGCACCGGGAACTGGGCAAGAAACCCAATGAGGCAGCCATCATCGGCGCCAACGAGGTTACTTCTCCCATCATCGCCAGCACACTAACCTCAGTGGTAGTGTTTCTACCCATGCTCTTTATGCAGGGCATGACCGGTCTGATGTATCGCCAGCTGGCATCTGTGGTGGTTTTCGCCCTCATATGTTCGCTGGTGACGGCGCTCACCATTGTCCCCATGCTTTCCAGTAAAATGCTCGGTGTGAGCGCGGAACCCAAAGGCTCCCGGAACAGCCTGCGCTGCCGGATGTTTCACACAACCGGGCGGATCATGGGCTGGCTGGATAACACCTATTCCAAAGCATTGGCCTGGGTGATTAGCCACCGCCGCAATACCGTGATAATATCAGTGGTGCTAATGATCGGGGCAGTTCTGCTCTCCCTGACCATCGGCTCGGAACTGATGCCGGCTTCGGATGAAGGCGAGATCCGCGTGAATCTGGATATGGAAGCCGGGACCAGACTGGAAGTGGTGGACGCTAAAATGAAGGAACTGGAATCACGTTTGCAGGACATCGACGAGATCGTAAACGTAATCACTCAGGCTGGAGGCGGAGGTTGGGGCTCCGGCACAAACACGGGATCCCTGCGCATCAGGCTGGTAAGCCGGTCTGAGCGCTCCAGAAGCGATGAAGAGGTGTCCAATGAACTTCGCAAACGCTTTATGGGCATCCCCGGGGTCAGGATCCGCGTTCGAACCGCCAGCAGCAATCAAATGTCACGCTTCATGGGTGGAGGCGACAGACTGGAAATCCAGGTGCGCGGACACGATCTGGATGAATCGTATCGTTTGGCCAGCACCATTCAGACTGCCATCGCGGAGGTGGAAGGCATTACCGATACCAATCTCAGCCGCACAGCCGGGGCTCCGGAAGACCTGATCATCATAGACAGGATAAAGGCTGACGAACTTGGCCTCAGCGTGCAGCAAATCGCCTCGCTGCTGGAAACGGTGATATCCGGATCGAGCGCCGGAGAATTTGTGGAAGGTGGCCGCGAATACCCAATGTTGGTGCGAATCAAGGATGCCGACCTTCTTCCCTTGAAACAGCTTCTGGATCTCACTATAGTAAATTCCGCGGGCCAACCGGTAGTGATCCGCAACGTGGTGAGAGTGGAAAGCAGCCAAAGCTCCACCGTGATCGAAAGGATGAATCAGGAACGCATGATAGATATTTCCGCCAACCATAGCGGCAGAAACCTCAGCGCCGTGGTGAGCGACATTCAAGCCCAGCTGGATAAGATCCCCGTGCCCCTGGGCTATAGCGTGGAGATTGCCGGCGACTACAAACAGCAGCAGGAATCATTCCGCGAAATGCTCATGGGTCTGATCCTGGCTATCGTCCTTATCTTCATGGTGATGGCGAGCCAGTTCGAATCCATCAAAGATCCCCTGGTGGTAATGGGTTCGGTGCCCTTCGCTTTCATCGGCGTGGTGCTGATCCTCTTCCTCACCGGCACCACCTTCAATCTCCAAAGCTACCTCGGCATCATCATGCTGGCCGGTATCGTGGTAAACAACTCCATCCTTCTGGTGGATACCACCAATAAACTGCGCCGCGTGGAAGGTATGCCGCTACGCGAGGCCATCATCGCCGCCGGACGCCGCAGATTGCGCCCCATCCTCATGACCGCAAGCTCCACCGTTTTGGGTTTGCTGCCTCTGGCCATCGGTTTAGCCGAAGGGGGCGAAACCCAGGCTCCGCTTGCCCGGGTGGTAGTCGGCGGCCTGTTAATATCCATGTTGGTCTCCCTGTTACTCATCCCGGTGATCTATTCTCTCTTTGAAGGCGGATTTCGCAAGAAACTGGTCAACAGCACTCAAGTTCAAGACCCGGGCGATCTACCCGCCTCGTCTTGATGACTGCAATTTTCACTTTGGATAAAGGGCAGGAGCGCTTTTGTCAACGCCCCTGCCCCTATTGTCTCCCGTGATCACCGGCTATTGGGGCAGCTTCTCCCAGAAGCCTTCGTAATAAAGCCATCTGCCATCCACTTTCGTTAGTGTAATACTGCGGTGCTGATTGGCGGTATTCTCCGCAATCAGTTTTTGCCAGGCCGGAAGCACGGCGTAATGCGGCAACTGGGCAGGGCTGGAGGCGTAACCGAAGAAGCGATATGGCTGGTCTTTGATTCGTTCCAGGATGCGCAGGCTGTTTTCCTGATCGTAGTTTCCCAAAAGGATCAGCGAGGCTTGCTCCAGGATCTCGTCATCAAAGAGACTCAGGATGCTCTCATCGGCTTCCTGCCAGGTACGGGGATACTGATCGGCGATGATCCGCAGCGACTGGCTGAGGTCCAGATCTTTCACCGGCACGATCTGAAGCGCGGTCTGGCTGTCCGACACCCGGTAGCCAAACTGCAGGTATAGATCGGCATCCGTGATCATGCTCTGATACTTGCCGTTTCCCAGGTATTCAAAGCGGTTGTTCAGACTGTAAAACTGCCCGCTCACCAGGCGTGTCAGGCTAAGCTGTTCTTCTGTAATCTGGATGGGCAGTCCTTCTTCGTCCACGATCTCCAGCTTCAGGCTCTGTCCGCTCAGGGCTTCCTTTTGTTCGGCATAGGCCTGCTTGATGGGATCATAGTAATGCCAATCCCCGTCCATGTACACCAGGATTTGATCCGGGATTCTGGTGTATTCGGCGGCGATGCCGTTTGCCCGCAGCGCGGCGATGCACATCATGCGATACTGGTAAGAAGTGAGGTATTTCTGCTGGGTGGCGATGTGCAAGGGCAGCAATCCCTGCAACGCCTTCTGAGGGTTGATCTTGTATTTCTTGCGTATAGCCTTTGCCACACGCTGCAGTTTCGCTGCGTCATCCGCGCCTTTCACCCGGAAACTGGAAGGGTAAAGCTGACGATTCCCCTTGGCTCCAAAGGGACGGGAGATCTCTTCATAAAACATGGTTGGCTGATACACCTGCGCTGGATAATCAGCGTCCCGGGGATGCGCCAGATAGTGGTTGTAGAGCGCTTCCAATTGTTCTGGATCGGCCTGCCAGAGATACTTGGGATCGTCTGCCAGGAGAAAGGCGGCAAAATCGCTTTGAAGGGGAGCGTGTTTATCCAGAAATAGCTGCATTTGGGGGTAGTTTCCCCGCGCGGCAACGAGTAGAGCGGCATTCAGAGAATCCTCTCCAGCCTTTTCAGAGGCCAGGTTTTGCCAGCG
The DNA here is from genome assembly GCA_023392795.1 of Candidatus Cloacimonadota bacterium. GTDB lineage: Bacteria > Cloacimonadota > Cloacimonadia > Cloacimonadales > Cloacimonadaceae > UBA5456. The sequence goes on along the minus strand of JAEWNJ010000023.1, from coordinate 4,697 downwards.
ATCCACCTGATTTTGCCAGATCAATTTGCGCACGGCAATATCGTCCTGATAGCTCTGCGGAGCTTGTTTCCAGTCCATGGGATTGCCGGGGTAATGCAACATCGCATTTTGCGCCGGCAGCGTAGCCTCGCTGAGCTTCAGCTTGACCCTCATTGTGCTGAGAGTATCCGATTCCACCAGGACAAGGGCTTGTTTACCGTCCTTGTACGCGCTCAGATAGAATGCTCCGCGCCCGGCACTGAACTTCAAACTGCCCTCGGGATCGGTAACAAGGGAACTCAAGGTCCTCAGCGAACCCCAATTGAATACCATTACCGAAACGATGGCTTTATCCACCGCCAGACCGCTTTCATCCGTCACACTCACCTGGATCTCGCGCGTGCGTTCTTTAGCGTAGTTGCGCGTGGAATTGATCAATACATCATAATCGCCTTCCCCCAGGATCTCATCCTGCGGCGTGGGCATGCTGCCATCGGCGAGGATCAGCACAGTTTTATCGATCAATCCGCTAAACCACGTCTGATTTGGGTGATAGGCGGCGTCCATATCCCCGGTATATGCCCACTCTCCATTGAGATAGACTTCTGCCCAGGCATGATTGTTGTCGATATGCGCCCACCAGGGAGTGCTGGCAGGGCGGGCTGGAATACCCACAGTGCGGGCGGCAGCCACAAAGAGGATCTGCATCTCTTCACAGCGTCCGACCAGGGATTTTTGGGTGATATCCAGAGGGGATTGATCGCGTCCGCTGGTCTGCTGGAACTTCAGCTTTTCCACGCACCAGCTTGCGGTGGCACGGTAACGCTGCAGGATATCGGAATTGTTATCCAGCACGTCCCGCAGTCCATCATCCAGCATGGCTTTGCGATATGCCGTCAGCGGTTCGTCGGATACGCTCTGCTTCGCCACGTAGGACAGGAAGATTTCCGGTAGGTAATGCAGGCCTTCCTTATCCAGATAGAGGCGCAGCTCGCGATAATTGGAAAAGATATCATCAGGATCGGCAGAGGAAAGGGTGGCGTTGCTCTCATAGGCGATCAGATACGCCATCAGAATGTCATCATACTGTTTTAGCAGCTTCTTATACTCTTTTCTATGCGATGCCGGCACTTGCTTGATGTTTGCCTTTGCTTTGGGCATCAGGCGATCGTAGAGCACGGGATTGCCCTGACGGCTGAGGCTGGAGGGCAGGAAGGCGAAGAGACCCGTGGCAAGGCAGACCAGGATCAGGATGAAGGCTACACGCTTCATAAAAAAACTCCCTATGGATCGGATCGGTGAAAAAAGCCGCCCCTTTGATCTAAAGAGGCGGCTACAGCTTTCTACTAATAGGTTTTAGCGTCTTTGAAATCTGTTGCGGTTGAATTCCGCCTTTTTGGCTTTGCGGCATTCAGGGCAGCGTTGGGGCTCGTTTTGAAGTCCCTTTTCTCTGTAGAATTCCTGTTCACCATCGGTGAAGATGAATTCCTTCTGACAGTCTCTGCAGATAATAGTCTTGTCGGCCATGTCGGTCTCCTATGTTTTTTCGGGATCGAACATTCTTGGGCTTTCCCGAAAACACAAGGAATGGGCACATGGGAATGTTGAATCGCATCTATCCACACTATGTTTGGACGCTCATTTTTCTGTCAATACATTTTTTTTGCTAAAAGGAGGTTTTATCCACAAAGTTGAAGCCATCGATCAACATCGTGGGTACTACCATCGCCGAATTGGCGAGTTTTTCCTGTCCCAGAGCCAGGATGCGGCGGGTCATCTCGTACGGTATCTCGTTGAAACGCAAGTTGTTCACCGCATGGCGAACACGGCCGTCTTCAAAATACAGCACGCCGTCACGCGTCATCCCAGTTAGCTCACCTTTTTTCATATCAACGAAGCGGATATACCAGAAGCGGTTGATGATCAAGCCACGGGGTACCATCTTCATCATCTCTTCCTCGCTGGTATTGCCGCCGGGGACATAGACATTGAACATGCTATTGTTCTCGGCGCCAATGTGTTGCGCCCAATAGCGGTCGATATTCATGTTTTTGATCACACCGTTTTCCACCCATGTGGTCTCACTCGCAGGGATGCCATCATATCCGAAGCGACTGGCTGCCATTTCGGGACGTTTGAGCGTGGAATACATGCTAAACTTTTCCCCAAAGGCTGCTTTACCAAGCTGGCCGGTGAGGGGAGACAGGCCTTCATCAGCTTGGCGGCGGTTCATGCTCCAAAACGTAAACCACAATAGTTCCATGAGTGCTTCCGGACGCAGGATAACGGCGATCTTGCATGGATCAAAGCTTTGCATTGTGCTCAGGGCTTCCGCCTGGGAAGCCAGACGGCTGAATTCCTCGTCCAGATTGAAGGGGCTGAAGTCCTTGCTATCATAGCTCACCTTGGTTTCCACGCTGCCTTTTTTCAGGGTCATGGAATGGCCGAAATTACTGGTGCAATCACTGCCGTCGAAGCCATTTTTGGTGATCAGGCGGTTTTCGAGAATATGCCGTTCGCACATACCGGATACCGTGGCATCCAGCGCTTTGGCTTTGTCGATGCTTTTGCTCACGATATCCACCATTGTTTCAGGGCTCAGTTCCTTTGTGGCTGTGACGCAGTTTTGCACTTCAGGTAAAGGGTTAGGTCCCACAGAGGGGACATGCTCAGGGTTATCGGGAGCCATTTTGGCGATGGCTTCCGCCGTCCTGATCAGGAAATCCAGGCTGGCTTCATCCGTTTGATTCACTTCGCAGGAGCCGCTTTTGGTGCCGAAACTCACTTCCAGGGATACACTGACCTTTGGCCCGGCAAGGTGCTGGGTAATGCCGTTTTGAGCAAAGCGGGTTTGATGGCTGTCTTTGGTAGATATCCATAATGTGTAGTCATCTGCCACGCAGTGATCTTTGATGTATTTTGCTACTTTGTCGCTATTCATTGGGAACCTCCCACTCTGATGTTTCTGAAGCGTGCCGGAGCTGAACCATGGGTCATCCGTGCCGATTGTGAGGGCTGTCCCTTACCGCAGTTCACTACGCCAAAGGGACGCCAGAAACGCTCATCACAAATGGCATCGCAGCTATTCCAAAACTCAGGATTGCAGGACTTGTAGAGTATCTTTTTGAGGGGGCGGTGCAGCTTGCCGTTTTTGATCTCCCAGAAGAAATCTCCGCCAAATTGGAAATTGATGCGGTGCTGATCGATCGAGAAGCTACCTCTGCCCTGAATGTACACTCCATCTTCGGTATCGGCAATCAATTCCCCGGGAGTAAGAGGCTTGGTGCCCGGCAGGAGGTAGAGATTGGGTATGCGGTTGATGGGCTGATCATAGTAATAGGTGGCGCGGTTGCAGCCGCGAGAGTAATTCAGGCCGATTTCCATCGCCGTATCGCGGGTGCTGCCATATTCGTTCAAGATGCCGTCTTTGATGATGTGCCATTTCTGTCCCGGCACGCCATCATCATCGAAACCCATGGTGGCGAGGCCTTCCGCCAGGGTGTTGTCCCCCACGAAATTGATGATTTCGCTACCATAACGGTAGTTCTTCAGCTTTTCGGGTGTGGCAAAAGAGATGCCGGCGTAGTCGGCTTCCCAGCCCAGAACGCGGTCCAGCTCTGTGGGATGTCCCACCGATTCGTGCATGGTGAGTCCCAAGTGGTTTGGATCCAGGATCAGGGTACGGCGTTCTTCCGCGCCCAGACTGTCGGCTTTCACCTTGATCAGGGCTTCTTCGGCGATCTGTTTGGCTTTCTCGATCAGATCCAGGCTCTTCATCCATTCCCAGCCTATGGCCCGTCCACCCTCATCGAAGGTGCGTGATTGGCTGTCTGTATCAGTCACGGCGGTGGCTGTGATCATGGGATCGATGAATTGATGGGTGATATCCAGACGCGTGCCCAGAGTGGAAGCAAAGAGCTTTTCGTCCTTGTGCATGATCAGGTAAAAGGTGGCACGTTTGATGCCTTCATAGGCCATCATGGTGCGGTTTACTTCCATCATCAGTTCAACCTTTTCTGCCAGGGGGACATCAAAAGGATCGATCTTGACGGGTGTCTTGTAAGTGGCGATATAGCTGCGTTCGGGAGCCAGGCGCAGCTTTTTGTTCTTGTTTACAGTGGCGGATAAGGCGGCTATTTTGGCGGCTTTCTCCACAGTTGCCAATACAGCTTCATCGCTGAATACGTTGTTGTGCGCAAAACCCCAGGCTCCGTCCTTGAACACGCGGACGCCATAGCCATGCAGCACTTCGGTATTCACGCTTTTCAAGCTGAGATTCTGCAGATAAATCACCTCATCGGTGGTTTTTTGAATGCGGATGTCGGCATACTCGGCACCGAGGCTGGAGGCCGCATTCATCGCGAGATCGAGGTACTTCATATCATCTCCAATAAGTGGATTTTATTTGCATTCCCTAAGTTCTTGCACGATGCGAGCGAGGGATAAATCCGTCAAGTAGTTTTGAGTGATTCAGGTATTCTGGTTTTGAGTTACTGCCGGGAACTGGCTCGGGAACCAGGTTTCCTTCGGAGTTGAAAGCATTAGTCTCCCCAGGCGTTGAAAGCATTAGTCTCCCCAGGAGTTGAAAGCATTAGTCTCCCCAGGAGTTGAAAGCGTGTGTACAGTTCGTGTAACGCCGAAAGGCTCCGACTGATCCGCTTGCGTTGCTTCGGAGAAAAGAGCTTCGGACGCTTTCGACTTCTGGCAGCAGGTCGGGG
>JAEWNJ010000119.1 GCA_023392795.1 Candidatus Cloacimonadota bacterium | reverse complement strand
TGCAGCGGAGCGGTGTTTCGCCTGATCTTTAGCGCTGTAACGGAGGGAGATATTCCCCTTGATGCTGGTGATGTAGCCATTTACGTAAAGAAAAACCTGCTGGATACCTACCAGGGATTTACGCTGTCCACAGAGCTGTTCTTTTTTGCCCGCAGGCTGAAGATAAGCCCTCTCAAGCAGAGTTTCCAGTGTGATTGTGAAAAGAAATGCAGTAAAGCGCCCGAACCCGGGACGAATATGATGAGGTAACATGAAACGTAGCATATTGCTGTTAGTGCTGATGATAGGAGTGCTTTTTGCGGCTCCTCACAGCTATCTGCCGCTCACTTTTGAGCAGCCGGATGGCACAATGATCGAGATATATGCCAGTGGTGATGAGTTTCACAACTGGCTGCACGATAAGGATAACTATTCGATCGTTCAAAACGATCAGGGCTGGTACGTGTATGCCCTGCAGGATGGCGAAGGAGTAAAACCCGGCGAATTGATCGTGGGCAGAGACCTCCCCGCTCAGCGCGGACTGCGACCGGGGATAAATCTCTCCAGGGCCAGGATCGCCACCAAGTACGAGCGTAGGGCCTCCATGCGTGATTACGACAACGGCAGATCGCCCCACACAGGACAATTTAACAATCTGGTGATCTTCATCCGTTTTTCCGATGATCCCGATTTTACCAGGCCACTCAGCTTTTATGATGCCATGTTCAACGACGCCACCCCCAACGCCAATTCCATGAAGAATTTCTTTGTGGCAGCTTCCTACAACCAGCTTATGGTGGATTCCTCCTTTTATCCGCTGCCCAATGGCGATATCATCGTGAGCTACATAGATTCACATCCCAGGAATTATTACCGCAAGCAAACAACCGCCAATCCCATCGGATACGACGAGAATGACTATTGGGATCGAACAGACCGCGAACACACGCTGCTGGCCAATGCCTCAGAATTTGTGGAGGATCAGATCCCCATGGATCTCGATATCGACGGTGATGACGACGGCTTTGTGGATAATATATGCTTCATCATCCAGGGTTCACCCGATGGTTGGGCGGAATTGCTCTGGCCGCATCGTTGGACCCTATATGGCGTTGATGCCTACGTCCATGGCGCTCAGGTGTGGGATTTCAATTTCCAGCTGGAGAATTCACTTTCTTCCAGCGGCGCAAGCGTACTCTCACACGAGATGTTCCACTCTCTTGGCGCTCCCGACCTTTACCGCTATGACGATACCACCATCACTCCGATCGGAGCTTGGGACCTGATGGCCAGCAATAGCAATCCACCGCAACACATGAGCGCGTGGATGAAAACCCGCTATGGACAGTGGTTACCTGAACCTCCCATGATCACGGAATCGGGAACCTACACGCTTTCCCCCGTAGCCTCCTCGGCCACCAACAATATCTACCGGATCCCATCCTGGAATGCCTATCAATCATATGTAGTGGAGTATCGCAAACCCCACGGGATCTACGACGACACTCTCCCGGGGCAGGGGCTGCTGGTCTATCGTCTCGATACCCGGGAGGAAGGAAACGCCTCTGGTCCTCCCGATGAACTGTATATCTATCGCCCCGGAGCGAATAACACCACCTCAAACGGAAGTCTGTCCATGGCGGCATTTTCTCAGCAGTCCGGACGGACCCGCATCTGTGAAACCACCGTTCCCAGCGGGTTTCTGAGTAACAACAATCCCGGGGGATTGAATCTGTATAACGTTGGCTTTGCCGGTGATACGATCAGCTTTGACGTACGCATTGCCGACCTGCAGGTAACTCAACCACGGGGAAATGAAACCTGGTTCTCTGCCTCAAACAACCAGATCACCTGGCTGAAGAAAAACGCCACCGGTACCGTGAAAATCGAGTATAGCACCGATGGAGGAGCCAATTGGATTCAGATCGTGGATGGAGCACAAAACTCCGGCACTTATACCTGGATGGGTGTACCATACGTGGATTCCGACGATTGCTACATCCGCGTGACCTTGAATAGTAACGGTCATTGGGACATGAACTACGAACCCTTTAGCATCGTCAGCAGCCTGGACGTACCCTCAGTGATCTTTCCCGCAAATATGGCAGAGGATATGCCCACCAATCCCTTGTTGCAATGGCAGGGCGTGGTTGGTGCCACCGGATATTATGTTCAGCTATCCCATAATGTAGATTTTGAACCAACCATACTATCCCTGGTGGATCATCCCCAAAACCAATATCAAGTTAGCGGCCTCACCCCATTCAGTACCTATTACTGGAGAGTTGCCAGCATCGGCGAGATCGGATCCAGCATTTTCAGCGACACAATGCAGTTTAGCACCGGAGCTCTGAGTGAGAGCCCCGTCGCGCCGCAATTAGTAGCGCCGGCAAACTTCGCATCAAACATGCCCCGCAACGTGGGTCTTGCCTGGGAAGGCAGTTACCTGGCAGAAAGCTACCATGTTCAGATCGCCACAAACCCCTATTTTAGCGATCCGGTGGTGGATCAACATGGGGTCACTGATGTTTTTTTCCTCTGCCCACTTTTGGATGGAGCTACTACGTACTATTGGAGAGTGGCTGCTGTAAATAGCTACAGTGTGAGTAATTACTCCGGATCCCGGCGCTTCAGTACCGGTGACTGGGTGGATAACGAGGATGATCTGCTCGCACCCGCAAACAATTCTCTGGCGCAGAACTATCCCAATCCCTTCAATCCCAATACGCAGATTAACTTCACGGTAAAAGATGCCGGTCAGAAAGTGAAACTAAGGATCTATAACACCAAAGGTCAATTGGTTCGCACGCTTCTGAGCGGAGCCGTAAAAGGACATCATCAGAGTCTGAATTGGGATGGGAAAAATGACAGCGGAGAATCCGTAAGCAGCGGGATCTACCTCTACAGTTTGGAAGGAGAGGATTTTAGTATAACGCGTAAGATGCTGTTAAACAAGTAGAAACGTCATACCTTCAAGTTACTTTAGCAGTCACTGTATGTGACTGCTAATTTTTTGCTTGCCTTGCCTGCGATCTCGCTTATACTATCACCAGAATCTATAATTATGGAGGTTACCATGAAACTCGTACCGTATCGTAGAATGAACGACATCAGACCCATGAGCAATATGCTCAGCTTGTTCGACGAATTCTTCAAAAACAGCTTTGAAGAAGAGAGTGCCGAGGATAACTTCCGGGCAATGGCAATGGATATTACCGAACACGATAAAGAGTTCAGCATTCAGGCAAACTTGCCCGGATTTAAGAAAGAAAACGTGAAGATTTCCGTGCACGACAATCAGTTGATGATCGAGGCCGTGTGCAACGAGCAAAAGGAAGAAAAGAAGGGCACCGTCTATCGTTGCGAACGTTACAGCGGAAGCTACCGTCGCAATCTGATGCTACCCGAAAACGCGGATATAAACAAGATTTCCGCAAAGATGGAAGATGGCGTTCTCTACCTCAGCGTTCCCAAGAAAGAGGCCACTCCAAAGCAGGAAATCACCATCGATTGAGCTAGACAGACTCCTCATACGCTATGCCCGTCCTCATCCCTTGGGGGCGGGCATTTTTCTTTACATGCGCTTTTTTAGCTTGCCAGCCACTTGCCACTCTGTTGGACTCCTCTTCCGTGCCACGTGGGAGGGTCGGCAGTGGGTTGCTTGTTGGACAAAAGCCACAAGATGGCAGTGTAACTACGTAAGCCCTTGTGGATTCGATAAAGTGAAGCGCTGGAAAGAGAAATTGCTTACCACATGGACATGGGGCTCACGTCCCCGTGATAATCCACATAACTCCGGATGGCATCGAGGAGCTCTTCAGCACTGCTGTATTCGTCTCCAGCATCCTCAAATTGATTACAGATCTCATAAATGGGCATTTCCACGACATATTCCTGATACTCAGTAGCCCAATAAGCCGCCACAGAATCTATCCTATTGACCCAGGAATTTGAGGAGCTGAAGCTGTCCCAGCCTTCCCTGGCATACAGAATCATCATGCAACATACTGCCACATAATGATAAGCACTGCTCTCATCTGCCAGGTAGCCTGCACCCACGAGCACCGTGTCACCTTCATGCTCCATGATCTCGCTATTTGAATAGATGGTTCTGAGCTCTTCATCCAGAGTGGTAGCCTGCAGCATGGTGCCCAGCAGTATTAAAACCAATACGAATAGGCTTTTCTTCATGTTTTATCTCCTTGGAATACCAGTTTGTAGACGCATATGTGAGCCTAAGTATTTTGGCAAGATATTTGTCGGTGATTCTGACTACGAGGTGAGTGAAAAAAAGTTGACAACATTGGGGCACCGTGGTTCTAGCACTCGAAGATCATTTGCCAAAGGAGATGATATTATGCAATCAAGCAACTCTACCGTATATCAGAAGCAGATCAGAGTTAACTTCAGTTCGTTTGACCTGAAGCCATATCAGGCTGGCATCATCAGTCTGGCCATTCTGGCTTTTCTTCTGTATTTTGGGCTCCCGGTGCTTTCCTGGAGGTTCCTGTCCCTGATTCCCAATCTGGGGCTGGTACTTTTACCCTTTGTCTTTGTCAGGAAAGCTCAGAAACCCATTGTCTATGTATACGTCATCCTGGGCTTACTGTTCCTTATTCTTTCCATCTCTTCCTCCGGATTGTTCCGGGCAAAGAGTTACCGGGGCATGATCGGAGATATCCGGCAGGAACAATTCTCGGACTTGGTCTCACCTATTAAAATGGATCAAGTTCCCATCATCGACCAGGCTCTTGCTGCCTCCCTGGCAGAGAAGAAGCTGGGAGAGGACTTTGCCTTGGGTAGCAGAGTAAATTTGGGTACTCCCACCATTCAGATGGTGAAAGGCAAGCTATACTGGGTGGTGCCCTTACTGCACAGTGGATTCTTTAAGTGGCTGGCCAATACGAAGAACGGTACTCCCGGCTACATTATGGTGTCTGCCACGAACTCTCAGGATATCACATTTGTCCGCGAATTGAACGGCAAGACCATCAATGTCATCTATCAGAGATCAGCCTTTTTCAATCAGGATCTGAAACGCCATCTGTATCTAAATGGCTATACCGGAATCGCTATGGCAGGGGATACCTTTGAGCTGGATGATAATGGCGAACCGCATTGGACCATCACGGTTTACAATCATAATATCGGGGTTAGAGCGCCTGAGGCCCTGGGTTTGGCCACCATCCATGCGGGAACAGGGAAGATCAGCTACTACCCGCTGATAAAGACCGAACAAGGTTTTGACGACAAACTTATCCCTGCCTGGGTGGATCGGGTGCAACCCTCGTATTTTGTGATCCCGCAACTAAACTGGTGGGGTAAGTATGTGCGGGGATTTTGGAATACCATCTTTGGCAAACGGGATATGCTTGGCACCACAGAGGGATTCAATGTAATCTACGGCAACGATGGCCGCAGCTATTTCTATACTGGAATGTCCAGCGTGGGCTCCGATGAAGGTACGGTGGGCTTTGTCCTCTGCGATACGCGTAATAAACGTACAGCTCTTTACATGGTTTCCGGAGCCACTGAATACGCAGCAATGCGCTCAGCGCAGGGCAAGGTACAGCAATTCAAGTACTACGCCACTTTCCCCATTTTGGTAAACCTGAACGGTTTGCCGACCTATTTTATGACCCTCAAGGATGCTGCGGGCCTGGTGAAGATGTATTGCTTTGTCTCGGTGAAGGATTACTCTCTGGTCGGGGTGGGGGAGAGCTTGAAAGCAGCCCGGGAGAGCTATCAGATGATTCTGGCATCGGCAAACATCGGCACGTCCGCGGATGGGGGCGTGGAAATGGTGAAAGCAGAGGGGATTATATCCCGGATTGCCATGGATATCAAGGACGGGAGATCATACTATTACTTTTCCCTGCAGGAAGATGAGGGGCATATCTTCGTTGCCACCAGTAACCTGAGCAGCTTCCTTCCGCTCAGTAAAGCGGGGGATCCGGTTCATCTTGAGTATATCAAAACAACGGAGCGCGAGATCAACATTACCAGCTATAAGAATCTTACTCTTGAGGAATAAGATTTGCTTGACATAAATGCTGGAGACAATAACTCTTGCCAGCGGGCAGGGTTTCCTCTGCTCAACGACGATGTTCATTATTCGTAAAATAAGGAGAAGACATGCAAACTAAGCTAAACCGACTGTTCCTGACGCTGCTTTTTGCGGTGATTGCCCTTAGTGGCCAGGCCTTGGTAAGTGAATACACTTTTGCCGGAACCACGGGCACTTACAGTGAAATCAGCGGAGGAACCATCCTTACTGCTCCCGGGGTCACAAACCCTGTATTCAATGCCATCCCGATCGGGTTTGATTTTGTATATGATGGAGTTACTTACGACACTGTAAGTATCGCTGAAAACGCCTTTTTGGCCATGGGCAATGAGGTGGTGACAAACAATCTTCCTCTTAGCTCCTCCACTGGCACTAACAACGTGGTGGCTGCTCTGAGCCGCGATCTGGTGGCCAGAGATGATGGCAACATCATGTATCTGGTTTCCGGAACTGCGCCGAATCGCACTTTTACGGTGCAATGGAAGAATTTCCGCCGTAGTCCCACTTCCACGGCCAATGATATCTTCAATTTCCAGATAATGCTGCAAGAAAGCACCAATAAGGTCGTCTTCAGTTATGGCGCTTTCACTGCCATGAACGTCAGTACTGCCGCAACAGTACAGGTTGGACTGCGTGGTGCTGCCAATACGGATTTTAACAACCGCACCACTACTTCCGATTGGACAGCCACAGAAGCCGGAACCGCCAATAACAACAGCTGTCGCTTGACCGATGTCATCTATCCCCCCAATGGGCTTACTTTCACTTTTAGCCCCGTGCAACAGGGAAATCCTCCCATGCCGGCTCAAAACCCTGTTCCTGCCGACCTTGCCACAAATATCAGCCCCGCCATTTTGCTCTCCTGGAGTTCCGGCGGCGGCGCTCCTACCGGATACAAGGTCTATCTGGGCACAGATAATCCGCCCACCAGTATTGCTAATGGCGTTTCACAGACCGGTACCACTTACCAACCGGCGAATACTCTGAGCTTTAATACTCAGTACTTCTGGAAAGTAGTGCCCTTCAATGCCGATGGTGACGCAGTGGATTGTCCCGTTTGGAGCTTTACCACATGGGCTGATCCCACCATCACCAGCTATCCTTACGCTCAGACATTCGACACTCTCACACCGCCTGCCTTGCCGACAGGATGGGGAACCTTGAACCTCAATGCCGATGCTTACACTTGGGAAAGCTATGCCGATGCCAACGCAAACACTGCGCCCAACGCAGTTCGCATCCGCTACAATTCCTCACTTGCCATGAACGACTGGCTGATTACGCCTCCGATGCAGATGGTGGCAGAGTATACTTACAAACTGAAGTTCTACTACCGTTCCAATAGCGCCACCTATCCGGAAAAGCTGGCTCTGTATATGGGTAACCAGCCCACATCAGCTGCTCTTACTCAGCAACTCTGGATCAATGACAACATCACAAACTCCACCTATCAGATGGCAGAAGTAAATGTTCCGCTCACCGCTGATGCCACGGTTTACTTCGGTTTTCACGGCCACAGCGAAGCTGATCAGTTCTACCTTTATATCGATAGCTTCAGCGTGGAAGAGATCACGGAAGATCTCTATCCGCCCACCAATCTGCAAGCAGTGGTACAGGTCCACGACGTTCATCTTAGCTGGGATGCTCCCGTACCTCCGCCCACCGGCGAATGGATCACTTGGTGCAACACCGAGGATATGGGTAATGGAATCGGAACCAACGGGGCAGCCGAATTTGACGTAGCGCATCGCTTTGATGCTACTGATCTGGCTGCATACCAGGGTTCCACCCTCACTCATGTGCAGATCGTACCAAACGAAGTAAACTGCGTGTATACCTTGAAGATCTGGACTGGCACTTCTGCCGCTCAACCCAGCACCATGGTACACTCTCAGCCAATTACTGCCCCAGTTATCGGTCAATGGAATACCCTCGAACTCACCACTCCTGTACCCATCCCCGCCACCGGCGAATTGTGGATCGGCTACGGTGTAAATACTCAAGCTGGTCACCCTGCCGGTTGCGATGACGGTCCGCAGATCGAAGGCAAAGGCAATATGATGAACTTCGGCGGTTGGGATACCCTCACCGGCGTAGCTCCCACCCTTACCTACAACTGGTCGATTCAGGGATACGTGGATCACGAATTCCGTGCCATCCGCTTTGCTTCAGAAGGCGTTCCCGCTGTTGCCAATGCCCGCCCTGAAGGTGAGCTTGCAAAAGCCGGAACCAGCAGAACTGTCACCCGCGATCAGCTTGGCTACAAGGTCTATCGCGATGGCACCCTGATCAGCACGATCAGCAATCCTGAAACTGTATCCTACAGCGATCTGGATCTCGAACTCGGCGATTACAGCTACACTGTTACCGCCACTTACGACAATGGCGAATCCGAAGCTGCAGGACCGGCAAACGTAACTATCGCCAATCTTCAGGCACCGCTGGATCTTGCCGCCACTGTGGAAAATGACGACGTTACCCTGAACTGGACCAGCCCCGTTCCTCCGCTGGAAGGCGAATGGATCACCTGGTGCAATACTGAAGCTTTGGGCAATAGCATTGGTACTAACGCTGCTACTCAATTTGATGTAGCGCAT
>JAEWNJ010000018.1 GCA_023392795.1 Candidatus Cloacimonadota bacterium | reverse complement strand
CTTGCTATCTTGTAGATGATACGCCTCCCATACACCGGTCATACACCGGTCGTACGATCGTATGACCGGTGTATGGGAGGCTCACCGAATGCGTATGAAGCTCAAGATAGGAAGATCATAGAACCGGCTGGGGATGATTTATGGAATCATGCCTACGCACTCGAGTTGGAAGAGAGCCAACGAAAAGTGTAAGCGATGTTATATTCATTCACATAGGCGGTACGGCGACCGCCTGTACAGTGCGGGTGTGTACCGGCGCTCGCCTGAAGCGCCGAGGACAGGGTATATGTAAAAGCCTGAAGCGGTCTTGTGAAAGAAAAGACATAGGCGGTACGGCGACCGCCTGTACAGACACATCGCTTACACTGGGTACAAAGCCTGCGGCGCCTTTAGGAAAGATCTACATCGTACACTGATGATTGTAGATCCGCTGCCTTACACAGGCGCATTGAGCTTGTTCCGCCCGGAAGGCAGATAGCGTTGCCTCAGCTTCTTCAGATCGGCATATTGCGAAAGTACGAGTCCGGACAAGGTGAGTGTAAGTCCGATTACGGTACGGATCCCGATCGTTTCCCCCAGGATGAAATATGCCTGAATCATGGTGAAGACGGGGATGAGATTGGTGAAGATGTTACTTTTTGCCACGCCAAGGCTGCGGATCACGTCCGTATAGAGCACGAAAGCGCCGATAGTGGCAAAAAGACTCATCGCCACTATAGTGGTTAGCCCGCGTACCGAATGTGTCACAGACGCGAAATGAGCGCCATCTATGAGCAAAAACATGGGCAGGAAATAGATCGCTCCAAAGAGTGTCTGGTAGGCAACGATGGTCAGGGTGCTGTATTTGAGCGTCAACGGGCGCACGGTGAGTCCGTAACCCACGGCGCCAAAGATGGCCAGGACCAGAAACATGATCCCGGTGAGCGTTCCTTTCAGGGCGTCTCCGCCGATGCTCATGATGGCCACACCCAGGCAGGAAAGTACTATGCCGCCCAGGATGAATATGCTCAGCTTTTCCCTCAGGATCAGCCACGCGCCCACAGCGGCAAAGATGGGAATGGTGGCGATGATGATGCTGCCCAGCGAACTGGAGACATAGTGCATGCCATTGCCCTCGCCATTGAAATAGAGGAATGGCTCAAAGAAAGCCACCAGCATCATGCGCCAGAGGTCTTTGCGCTCCAGCTTTTGCCAGTGCCTGGTAAGCGACATCAGCCCAAATAGCAGTACCGATGCCAATAGCAGGCGCAGAAAGACGACTTCGTAGGTGTGATAGGTCTCGTAAGCGATCTTATACCAGACGAAGGTGATCGCCCAGCAAAACATCGCCCCGATTGCCCGAAGATAGGTGATCCAAAGCTTCATTTGGTGATAAAACCCGTTACTTCATCCTCGCCGGCTATTTCCTTGAGCTTGCCGCCGTCATTGATATCACGGCAGGGGCCGGCTTCGATCTGCCCGCTGTCGGTGTAACCCCGCAATTCCCAGAAACCGGGGACGTAGTGCTCCATAAGCTCCATTTTGACAATGCTCTTTGCCGATTTGTAACCCCAAAGGTAAGGGATAAAGGCGCGCAGGGGACCGCCGTAGTTTTCGTCCAATAGTTCATCGTCAAAAGCCCAGGCTACCAGCGATTTCTCTCTTTGCGCAGTATGGAGCGGGATGGAGGTATCGTAGACCATGCCCACCGACCAGAAGCGGATGTACTTGCAGGAAGGGAGCATCTTTACCCCGGAAAGGAGATCGGATATGGGAATCCCGGTCCAGGAACCAAACACTGACCAACGGGTAACGCTGGTAAGGCGTCCTTCCACGCTTACCGGGGACATCGCCATCAAATCCTGCCAGCTAAAAACGCGAGGTTCGCTGCAGGCGCCGGTGATCTCCAGAGTCCACTGTTCACGGTCTAAACGACCAGGGTGGCCTTCTGCCCAGAAAATCGGGGTATTCATATTGGAAAGCTTACTCATCTTTATCTCCAAGGTGTTCAATAATATCAGAGGGGCGAACGCTGTAGCTGTGCCTGCTCTTGCAGAGCATTTCCGCAGTTTTCCCCATCAATAACGAGGCGGAGCTGGCAGCAATATGGGATTCCAATCCCTGCGCGGCAAATGATGCAATGATGCCGGATAACACATCTCCGCTACCGCCGGTGGCCAAAGCGTCGTTCCCGGAAACCAGTACGAGGATCCAGTCCTGATCGGCATAGATGCTGCGATGATCTTTGAGCAGCAGTTTGCAGCGATGCCTGGCGCGGAAAGCTTCGATCCGGGCAATGAGGTCCTTGTCCAGCTCCTCCATTTCCAGATTCATCAGGCGGCAAAACTCTCCCTTGTGAGGTGTGAGGATGAAATGCTCTTTGTCCATCAATTCCCGCAACCCGGGATCTCTGGCGATCAGACTGATGGCATCGGCGTCGATGACCGTGGGCACAGAACTGCATTTAAGCACCGTTTCAAGCACTTTGTGCGCAAAGGCATCCTGTCCCATGCCTGGACCCACAACAATCGCTGTGGCGGTATTAATAGCGCTTTCCAAGGCTTCCTGATCCGGCATTCCATCCTGATCGGTGCTAATGGCGCGGGGCATGATCTCACCGCAGCCAGCGTAAAACATCAGGTTTTCTGCTCTGGAATAGAGGTAAATCAAGCCGGCACCGCTTTTCAGGGCAGCCTTTGCGCTCAGCATGATGCTACCCGGGTAATCCGGACTGCCGCCAAAGAGCAGCACTCTGCCAAATTGACCCTTGTGCGCGCTTACTTCCCGATGGGGGAGAGTGAGATCTTCCGGATGCAACACAAGGGCGTGGCAATCATCTTTGTAAATGCGCGGGACACCAATCGGTACCAGTCTCAATCGGCCGCAATGGGCGGGACCCTGGGCCAGGAAATGACCAAACTTGTATGCTTCGATGGCGATGGTGAGATCTGCTCTAAAGGCAGTGCCCGTGCCTGTATTGGCATCTATACCTGAGGGGATGTCGATGGCGACCATGGGGCAGGACAAGCCATTGATGTACTCCGTCAGAAACTCAAGATCGGGCTTTAGTTCACCCTTGAAACCGATACCATAAAGCGCATCGATGATCAGGGCGAAATCCTCGATATCCAGTTCATCCGCATCATCGGTCTCATGGATTTCAATACCCAGATTCCTGCAGATCATCAGATTAGCCTCGGTCTCGGGGCTCATCGGACCTGGATCGGGAAGCATAATGGATGTCCTGTGGCCCGCACAGAAAAGGTGTCTGGCGATCACCATGCCGTCCCCGCCGTTATTGCCATGTCCGCAGATTACCAGGATATCACTGCAGGGCTCCAGAGAGTATTCTCTCAGGATCAGATCGGCGCAGCGCGCCCCGGCGGTTTCCATCAGTATAGCGGAGCTAACGCCTGCTTCTTCGATGGTTCGCGTATCCTGATATCGCATTTGCGCTCGCGTGACGATGTAGTTCATGATACCCCCTTTTTCGGTTGGCTGGCTTTCAGTTTGATCTCGATCGTGGTGCCTTCATTGATGGCACTTTCCAGCACGCGGATGCGTCCTTCGTGATACTCTTCGATGATGCGTTTGGCGAGGCTGAGTCCCAATCCCCAACCGCGGGTTTTGGTGGTGACTCCGGGATCGAAGATCTTTTTCCACTGGCCGCGGGGGATGCCTTTGCCTTCGTCGCGGATATGGACATAGACAAAGGAATCCTTTTGCGTGGCAGTGATGATGATGTTCCCGCCTTTCCCGGTCATGGCGTCCACGCAGTTTTTAATCAGGTTTTCCAAGGTCCACTTGATTAGTTCCAGATCCATCATCACCTGCACATTCTCGATTTTACTGATCAGATGGATATCGATGCGGGAACCCAGATGCGGCATGCGGTGCCGGAAGTATTCCACCGTGTCATAGAGGATATGATGCAGATCATGGGATTCCAGCTTGGTGATGCTGCCCACTTTTCCGAAGCGGGAGGCGATATTTTGCAGGTGTTTCAGGTCAGCCCGCATGAAATCGACGATCTTGGACATATCAGGACGCTGCACCCCTTCCGCCGGGCTTTCGGAGATATAATCGATCCAGCCCATCAGCGAAGTAATGGGGGTGCCAAATTGATGCGCGGTTTCTTTGGCCAGGGAGATCCACAGAGTGTCCTTTTCGCTGCGACGAAGCAGGAGAAAACCGTAAGAGCCGAAAAAGACCACCATGAGTGCCAAAAACAGCTCCAATATGATGATGTAGCGGATGTAGGAAAGGGATTGAGGATTGCTGAAATAGATGAAGCCCAGGGAATCTGCCTCATTTGAAAGAGGAATCTCGGTCATGCTCTGTCGCTTTTGCATCAGTTCATACTGTCGGGGCATCGCCAAAGAGCTGTAACGCACGTTTTCCGATATTCCCACGTTGCGCCAGTAGAGCGGTTCTTTATTGCGGTCGGTAACGATGATGCTGTAATCGATATTCTTGATAAACTGCTCGAAGGAAATGGGCTTTCCATAAAAGGCGAAGCCGGTGAGCACAGTGTCGTCCACCAAAGGTGTCTGAATCATCTGATTCATCAGATTGCCCAGACGCACCTGTGAAGAGGAGCTTAAGTCTGCATATAGGGTATCTGCGGAAACAGGGACATTCTTCCACAAAAGGGGCTGCAGACTGGCATCGGTGATGATGATGGGGATGGGATTCTCCTGCATGAACTCGGTGGAGATGTAGTCCCAAAGCTGCTGTTGGAAATCCTTCTTGGCGGTAAACTGCAGATACTTGGAGCTAACTTCCGTGAGCAACTGGGCGTATTTTTCACCCGCGCGCAAATAGCCATCGGTATAGGCGATATACTGAGCGAAAATGCGGGGTACATACTCCTGTTCATGGCGTGCCTTCTGGATCAGAAACTGAGTGTAGACAGCGAAAAAGATAAAGATGATCAGCGAAGAGAAGACCAGATAGAGCCGCAGACCATGATAGCGATTAGTGCTCTTTCGCGGCTTCCCAGTGACAGTCGAGTTCTTCGAGGCTGGCATTGTGAATATCTCCCGTTTTGTACTGCTCTTCCACATAGCGGAAGCGGCGGTAAAACTTGGCAGTGGTCCCGTTCAGCGCGGCTTCAGCATCAATGCCGAGTTTGCGGGAGAGATTGACCACGGTAAAGAGCAGATCACCCAGTTCATCCTTGATGGCATCCTGATCTTCAGCCGCGATCGCTTCCATCAGCTCTTCACGCTCTTCGTCCAGCTTGGCCAGAATGGGCTTCAGATCAGGCCAGTCAAAGCCCACGGATGCGGCTTTCTCCTGGGTGCGCTGAGCTTTGATGAGGGCAGGCAGAGCCCGGGGAATGCCATCCAATACGCTCTCGCGATCCTTCTTTTCCGCCTTTTTGATGCGTTCCCAATTCATCTTCACTCCTTCAGCAGTCTGGATATCCAGATCGCCAAAGACGTGCGGATGCCGGCGGATCAATTTGTTTACAATGGCGAGGAGTACATCGTCCATCGTGAAAGCTTCGTTTTCGGATGCAATCTGAACCTGAAACACGATGTGCAGCATGAGATCGCCCAGTTCTTCACAAAGCGCGGGATCATCCTGGTCCTCGATAGCCTCCACCGCTTCGTAAAGCTCCTCAATGAAGTTTGGTACCAGCGAAGTGGGGGTTTGCTTGATATCCCAGGGGCAGCCTTTGTCCCTGTCCCGCAGGGCAGCTACTACGTCTATGAGTTCTTGAAACCTATGCATGTTTCTCTCTTCTTTTATATGTCATGGCCATCGTCAGGGGTGCATCGACGGCATTAGCTTTCGATGCCCTGTTTCTGTACCAGTCTGGCGTATAAACGCTTTAAAAACTCCAGGCCCAAGGCTACAAACACGGCGAAGAAGAAGCCCAGAATGGTAGATATCACGCATATCAAAGCACGTTTTGGGTAATCCCTTCGTCCTGCCAGACGCGGGCTATCCAGGATGTCTATGGTAGGCATATCTCTCAGCTCAGATAAGCGGGCTGCTTCATATTGGGGATACAAAAACTCAAAGAGACTTTTGTAGATTTTTGTTTCCATTTCCAGTCTCAGATAATCTGCAGTAACGGCAGGGATTTTCCCTATGTTTATCAGGTATTCAGGCGTGTTTCCGCTTGCTTCCAGATCACGCACCTTACCGCTGATGATATTTTTCTTCAGCGCGGCTTCCCGTACTGCAGGATGATCATTGTCATAGCTGGCTTGCAGCATTTGCAGCTCGATATCCGCTTTCATATCATCGGCTATGAGTGTGCTGTAAGCATCCATTAGAGCCATTGTCTGGGATTCCAGATGGATTGCCTTACTGCTTTCTTGAAATCTCTGATTGGCTATCACCAAAGAATCCAGCTTCCCTTTTACTTCAGCTACCCTTCCCTCCAGAAACTGGCGGTTTAGCTTACTTTGAGTCAGTTTATGTCCTCGGTTGTACTGATCCAGGACCACAAGCAGGTGATTCACCATGTCCAGCGAGAGCTGTTTATCTTTGGATTTTACACTGAGCTTGATCAGTCCGCTACCAGTATCAAAACCTACGCTAAGCATTTTTTCGCGCACAGCGATGATGGCATCATCGAGATTTAGCAGACTGTCTGGATCGTCAAATTCAAAATAGCTAATCAGATCAAACTTCCTGATCAGTTCTTCCGCAACGGTGCGGGACTGAAGCACTGTAACGAAGTTTTCCGCTTTAGATCCATTGTCGCCCCCCAAAAGGCCTGACGCCAGGCCAGACAATCCCGGGATATCGATTGGTAGTTCTGTAGCACTATCTCCCACAGCGAAGAAGCTGGCCTGCGATCTAAATATCTCCGGCGTTAGCAAACTATACGCGACTGCTGCTATCGCTACCACCAGGACAATCCCGATGATCAACCAGCGCGAAGCGCTCAAGATCCTTACCACTTCAAACATATCAAGGCTTTTGTGTTCCATGATGTAACTCTATTTTATCCCAAACAGACGTTTAAAGAACGATCTGGGGGCTTTGGATTGATCGATGTACAAGGCATCTTCAGCCTTGGCTATCTTAGGATTCTTATCTTTCAGATAACCCAATATCTGCATCTGCGCATCGCCTTGAAGCTCCACGACACCTGCCATCGTAATCCTGGCTTCCGGAGATACCAGCAATTTGGCCCCCGGGCTCAGGATCAGCTTGCTATTCTTATCGAGCTTCAGATTGGCTTTTTTGCCCAGGACTACCTCACCATATATGGTGGTAACTCCCTTTAGATTAATGCTTTCATTCAGCGTTGGCGGCAAGGTTTGGCATACCTGATACAAGCCAGCTTCACCGGCGGGAAGCTCGATATGTGCCTTCAGTTTATTGCTTACGGATATCAGTTCCTTTGTATAAGGATCCCACATTCCGATGTACTTACCCAGTCTCTTTTTAGCAGAATCTTTGAACTCAATAGTCAGAGTTTGGGGATCGGCCTGCCTGTAATACTTATCGTAGTGGTCGGGGTGCACCAGATCCTCATCGTCCAATTCCGCAGGAAGGAAATAGTCTCCTCTTCGGTTTACAACCATTAGCCAGGGATTATCTTCACTATCCAGATAGTGCCCCACCTGGATGAATCCGGAATAGGGTGCCTTAGCTTGTTGATCTGTATACATACTACTGATCCAGGAACTTGCGGGAGCAGCGGTCATCTTCTTAGCGGGAGTCATTACTCGTTGGGCACCCACCCAGTTCAAATTCTGGATGGTCTCTCCGTATACCTTCACTTTGGGATTGGTATGCAGGATGGCATCTCTGGTAATGGAGTCCATAAATGGCTTTACATACTTACCATCAGACAGATAGGTGTTCAATGCGGTGAAATCTCCATAACCATCAGCATCACGCATGGCCATCATCCGATAGTGAATCACACCGTCTGCCCCATAGACCAGAGGGAGATAAAGCAGTGCTTTCTGCGTAGCATATGGAGGAAGGACCCAGGTACCCCACGAATCAGGATCAGATTTTGACCATCTGGCAAAGGCCTGAACGATCGGGTAGAATTTTCGCTTCGGATCCTGAAGCTTATAACGAATCCCATCTTCATACACAGTCAGCAGTTTCCGATCCAAAACATCCTGGATAAACTCCTTGTCGGCAGAACCAGGATTAAAAGCGTATTGGGGTTGAAGGGGATAGATATCCGGACAATAGATTTTCGGCTTTACCTGCTTCAGGAATGAATCAAGATGCCTGTACCCAAAACTGGGATCGCGATCAGCCTTGAAATAACCGTCGCGATAGTCATAACAGGCAGTCAACATATCGATGCCTTCCTCAGCCAGCATCTCCTCCAAAACTCTATAGCTATCAAACTGGCCCTGATACGGTTCGTCAAAGGAGTAAAATCCGCTTACATTCCCTTTCCCCATGCCGACCACTGCCTTTGCCCTATCCAGGATGGCCTTTTTATATGCTGGTTCCATGGTATTCAATTCATGGCTGATTTGATCTCTCAAATCCACATAGTCGAGATCAAGATCACACTTGGCGGACCAATACATACGGGGATTCAGATTGGCCAGATACAGCAATGACGAGCCCAATCGTTCCAGCAGTCCTGCCTCCAGCAGACCCTGGTAGGGTACTTGCAGGGTATACTCCATGAACCCATCTTTGTCCTTTGACTCGATGTAGTCCTTATAGCTTATCCCGGGTTCAGCTTTAATGCCCATACCGGAACGCACCTGAACCTGTTCTGCTTTGGCGGCAAAACCTGTCGGTGACAATGGATACCCCGCCATCTGAAAAGATACCAGCGTGTCTTCATCCTTGGTGCCTGGAGCCACATTTGATATTTTGAACCGATACGTGATCCAGAGATACTCACCCTCCAAATTGGGGCGATTATTGGTATAAAAGTGAAATTCCTGGCCAATGCGAACGTTATAGCCATTAAAATTGGGCCACCGATAGGTGAGATCGCCCATTACATATCCGGCTTTATCCTTGTCACGTCGTACCTGCCAGACATAGTCGTTGGATGCTCCCCCTAGCTTCGCTGAACGCCCAACCCGGGGCAGATTTGAGTAGTTTCTGGAAGCATACCAATAAACACTGTCCGTGTTATCTCCAGGGTGGATCGCGTCCTCGCTATCATACTCGGCTTCAAACCTCTGATAACTTGAAGTAGACAAAGGAGCGATTACGTAGTGGTGGCTATTCTTGGGATCAGGTGTGTAGCCTTTGTCAATAATCCAGGCATCTATACCGTGACGATCCAGAGTTTCGAGCAAACCTGACAGATCCCGATCGTTTATATTCGTTTCGAGGATATTGCTATTGTAACCCATATCTTGCAGATAACTGGCCAGGAACTCTCTGTGTTCCGTGAAGAAGGGAAAAGGATTCAAGATGTAGGAATAGGTCCCTATCAAAAATTCATCTGAGTGCTTGGCGCCAAGCTGAACAGTCAGTAGCAGCAATATGATGAGGAGCAAGCTAATGCGTTTCATATACTCTCCCTGGGTATCATTGTGTTGTTTTTGCCCGCCTGCGGACATCTCTGGAGGTCAATCTCATCCATGGAACCGTAGAGATACTGTAATCCCCTGGCGAGGCTGTAGGCCTGAAGGCGTTCGCTGAAAGAGGGGCTCTGACTCATGCATAGCAGATCTTTCGCCAGTTCCGGATCCAGTGAGGGCAGGATTTCTTCGATACAGCTCATATCTTTCCTGATGATTCCCCTTAGGACGGGATTTTTTGCCCACCAATAGTCGAAGGGATTCATACTGAGGCGGTTTTGCTCACCAGTAAGTTTACGTTTGATCTTGTTTGATCCGCGCCAGAGATAGTATTTGGATTTTACCAGCCAGCGCGGAGCAGTAGGTCTGGCATTGGTTTTTTCCCATACATGCCTGCCCGCACGGGGATGGCAGCTATTGATCCACTGGAAGAAGAGTTTCGTACCAATTCTGATTTTAGGATCGATGTTCAAGGTGTACTGTAAAAACTCCGGGGCAAGAAAAGGTGATATGCTGTGGGTGCTTGGATAACATGCTAGATCACCATTTATCGCTCCATTGAATCCACGGTTGTGCAGCAGGAGAAGCTCCTGATTTCGGTACTTTGTCTCCAATCCCTTCAGTTCGTGAATAAACGATCCCAGAATCTTATCTGAATAAGCTGCAGCGCTGATATCCGGATTGCTGTGTTGCCCGCTTTGCAGGAAATTACCCTGCATGATTGCCCCAATCTGACCGGAGTGGAGGATGGCGTAATCCCCGGGTTCATAATCCCTGATTGCACGAAACAAATGGGCTGCCCCATGCAGAATGATTTGTCCGTCATTATAAACAAGGTTCTCTGCCAGGTTTGACAGATAGTTCCCCTTTTCCAGAGAGTAAAAATTGCTTTCCAGCCCCAGTTCTGCAGCGATACTACGGGCTATGGTAACGTCCAGATATCCGGGCTCAGAAAACACAAGTGTCTGAAAGCTCCTAAATCCGGCAGCGTGAGCACAATACACGGTCATGCGGGAATCAAGTCCCCCGCTCAAAAATGCCAGATGCTTTCCCTCTTCATCGCGTGAAAACGCTTGTGAAACTGCCTTGGTAAACAGTCGGTCAATCTCGGATGCGCATTGCCTTGGATCGCTGTAAAGTATCTCACTGCTCCACTCATGATAGCGCCCCACGCTCAGCTTGTCGTCCAGGAATCGCAATCCTCCTGCTGAGGGTAGGCTACGGATATTCTCAATAGTACTGTATTCTTCCAGCATATAGCCGTAGCTAAGCAGCATCCGCGCCCCCAACAGACTTACTTTTGGGGTAATCCCACTTCCCAGTAACACCTGCATCACCGTGTGGATTGAGTCCGCCACCACCAAAGCCCCGTTTTCATGCCAATAATACACTCTACAGTTATTGGTTGGGTTGTTAAAGGCTTTAAAATCACCACAGACCGTGTTGAGGATAAAGATACGGAATTGACCGTGCAGTTCAGCGATGATGTGAGGAGTTTCGCAGGCCTTCCAGATGACGTCTTGCAGGCATTTCACGCCATAACGGTTGATGATCTCGCTGGCATTTGCCACGATGCCTTCAAAGATCAAAATGAAATCGCCACGTTGATCCACAAATGAATCCTGGATCTTCTTTTGGGGAAGCTTATAGTATAGCTGCCCTTCCAGGATTGCAGGGATCGAACCCTTGTATTGCAACGGTTGCCCGTGTGCGGATTTCACATAGCAAAACATGCTATACCTTCAGGCTCATCCAGGGTTTCAATACTTCCGGCACTCGGAATGTGCCATCAGCATTTTGATAGGTTTCCAATATCGCTATCATCAGCCTTGGAGTAGCCAGGCCTGATCCGTTCAGGGTATGCAAGTGATTCACCTTGCCGGTGGCGTCTTTGTATCTGATATTGGCGCGGCGGGCCTGGAACTCCCCAAAATTACTTACTGAAGACACTTCCAGGTATTTCTGGCTGCCGGGCGCCCATACTTCCAGATCGTAGGTCTTTTGGCTGGCAAAGCTGAGATCACCGGTGCAGAGATTCACCACCCGGTAATGCAAACCAAAGGCTTTCAGGATGTCTTCGGCATCCTGCAGCATCTCTTCCAGCGCGGCTTCCGATTGTGAAGGCTCCACAAAGCGCACCATTTCCACCTTATTGAACTGATGCAAACGCTGCAAACCACGGGTATCCTTGCCGTACGAACCGGCCTCTCTTCTGAAACATGGCGTGTAGGCTACGTGCTTGATGGGCAGATCCTTATGTGAAAGCACCTCATCGGCGTAGATATTGGTCACCGGTACTTCTGCCGTGGGAATCAGGAAGAGATCATCCTCGGATATATGATACATATCGTCTTCCAGCTTGGGCAATTGACCCGTGCCGGTCATGGTCTTGCGATTCACCGCCAGTGGCACCATCAGCTCGGTATAGCCATGCTTTTGCAGGTGATATTCCAGCATGAAATTGATGATGGCGCGTTCCAGCTTTGCCCCAAACCCGGTATAGATCGGGAATCCGCTGCCGGAGATCTTTGCCCCCCGCATCAGATCCAACAGCCCGTTGATCGTAGCGATTTCCAGATGGTCCTTCGGCTCAAAATCGTGCTGCACCGCCTCACCCTCATGCCGGATAATCTCGTTGAAGCTTTCATCCCTGCCGACGGGCACATTATCCTGCGGCACATTGGGGATGGTGAGCAGCAGATGGTCCATCTGGGCATTCACGGCGCTCAGCTCCGTCTGTAGGGTTTTAATCCTGTCTGCCACTTCGGTCATTTGTGCTAATTCCTGGGTGGCGTCTTCTTTGGCGCGTTTCTTTTGCGCGATAATCTGTGAAACGGAATTCTGCTCCGCTTTCAGAGTATCAAAATCATATTGCAGACGACGTCTGGATTCATCCACTGCCAAGAGACTATCCAGATCGGCCTTTTCATTTTTATTTACGATCGCCTTCCGCACCGTTTCAGTATTGGCGCGGATGAACTTGATATCGATCATTTCTTCTCCTTTCTGTGTACAGCGATATCCACCATGCGCAAGAATGACCCCGCGTCCAGGGACGCGCCGCCGATCAATCCGCCATCGATATCTTTCTGAGCCAGCAATCCGGGTAGATTGTCCGGATTCACGCTGCCCCCGTAGAGAATGCACATGCTATCTGCCAGGGCTTTGCTGTAATGATCGCTCAGCCATTTGCGGATGAGGGCATGCACTTCCTGCGCCTGATCGCCAGAGGCATTGCGTCCGGTGCCGATTGCCCAGACCGGTTCGTATGCGATGATCAATTGATTGCCGGAGTACAAGGGGATATCTCTCAGACAGCCGTCCAGTTGGCGCAGGATCACCTGCTCAGTGATGCCTTCATCGCGCTGCGCCAGGGTCTCGCCCACGCAGAGGATCGGCCGCATGCCGTTATCCATCACCGCCAGCACCTTTTCCTGGATGATCTCATTGGTCTCATTGTGATAAGCCCGACGCTCCGAATGCCCCACTATGCAATACTGAATTCCCAATGAAGCCAGCATCGAAGCTGAAACTTCACCGGTGAAAGCCCCGTCATTGTGCGCGGAAGTATCTTGCGCAGCTACTTTTACGGCAGTTCCTTCCAGATCGCGCAGCATCAAGCCCAGGAATGGGAATGCGGGGGCCAAAATGCTTGTCACACCCTGTTCGTCTTTGTTTGTGCATGCTTTTTCGATCGCTTTACAAAATGCGCGTGTACCCTCTAAGTCCTTGTTCATCTTCCAATTACCGGCTATAATTATATCTCGCACTAATCACCTCATGTGTTTTTTATCTATCCAGTCCAAACATCGGGAATCAGGCAGATACGTCAAGACTTTTCGGCCGGAGACTCCGGCACCGGCGCAGACCGAGTGACTTTAGCGCTATCAAGGCACCGGCAGATTGATCCAGTCCTTCATTTTTTTGATTTGACAAATGCCCATCCTCCTCCCAGAGTGTTAAAAAAGCTTGGGCGCCGCTGCAATCACGCCAAAAGGGAGAAAAATATGACACTCTATCAATTGCTAAAAGCTCTGGATCATGAACGCCTGGCGGGTACCGAGGGAGAAAGACGGGGCTGCGAAACCATCATCAGCTATCTGAATGGTCTCGGCCTGAAACCTCACACGGAAGAGTTTGATATCCATGGTTTCGAAAGCGGAACAGCCACGATCAGTGTGGGCGACATCAGTTGGGAGGCCACGCCCTATGGCCTGTGTGGCGATAGCGATGTGGAAGGCGAATTGGTCTATCTGGAAAATGCCGACGCCCTGCTGCTCAATCCCGGACGCTACGATGGCTGCATTGTGCTGTATTATCACAGTGATAAACGCTTGTATGACCTCGCTGCTGAAGCCAAAGTGAAGGCATTTATCGGCATCTCAGCTCCCTTGAAAACCGCCTATTCCTATTCCCACCGGCAAAATCTGCCCAAAGATGAGATCTTCCCCTGTGTGATGCTGCGTTATGACTACGCGGAAAAGCTGATGAAGCAGGCTGGCAAAGTGATCCATCTCCAGATCAAGCAGGATTCCGGCACCCGCACCGCGCGGAACATCGTGCTGGATATCCCCGGTAAGGGACGCGACAATGCTCTTACCCTGCTGGTGGGGCATTATGATAGTGTTGCCCGCTCTCACGGCGCTTGCGACAATGCCGGAGGCAGCGTCTGCCTGATGAAAGCGGCGGAATATTTCGCTCGTAAACAGCCCGAACGTGACCTGAGAATCATCTGGTTTTCCGGCGAAGAGCTGGGTTTGCTGGGCAGTTTTGCCTATGCAAAAGCGCACGAGGAAGAGATCATCAAACGCGTGAAGCTGGTCTTGAATGTGGATCTGGCCGGCGATCCCATCGGACGCAACGTGGTCTTTGTGATGGGTAGCAAGGAATTGCAGGGTTATGCAGGCGGTCTGCTGCGCGAACAGGGTCTCGTCTTCAGCGAAAATCTGAATATCTACAGTAGCGATTGCATGCCCTTCAGCGTCTATGAAATCCCATCGCTCAATCTGGCGAGACTGGGTGGTAAAGGGCTCTTTCACATTCATACCGATAAAGATACCGCTGCAAACGCCACAGAATACGGCCTCAAAGATGTATATCTGGCCACAAAGACTATCCTGGACCGTGTGCTAAATGCGATGATGTATCCGGTGCCCACAGGATTCGATGACAGTCTGCGCGACAAGATTGAGCGCTATCTGTGGCATTCCACTCTGGAGAAACCGGAACTGAAGTGGAAGGAGAAATACAAGAAATAAAAGCTCACTTTCAAACCAAGTGAGTGAAGTAAGTAAACAGAGAACCATCCTACGCTGATAGGGCTGCCAAGCTCCGCTTGGCAGAGGCAGCGAAGCTGCCTTCAGAAGTGAGCTAACGCTCACTGTGGCAAGCAGGAGCTTGCCACCCCAATTCGGCCACTTCTAGATGCATACCCACTCGATTTGGTAGAGAGCCGAAATAAATCCCGGGTCTGAGTAAGCTCCATATCGCTACGTAACCTAGCATTCCGGTGCTACGAATGCCCAAACAAGTCTGATGTTTTTTTGGGTTGCACCTAAGCACCGACTATTGGATTTGATCCATAGGCTGATCGAGATGGAACCTATCTACAGAAAACGCTCAGCCAAACTTTAGCCACCTGGTTTGAAAGTGATCCAAATCATCCCCAACCGGTTCAATCTTCCTATCTTGAGCTTCATACGCATCTAGTGAGCCTCCCATACACCGGTCATACGATTGTACGACCGGTGTATGACCGGTGTATGGGAGGCGTATAAACTACAAGATGGCAAGAGGTAAATCACTAAAGAATTGAGAATTGGCTGCGCACACTGATAGATAGAAGGTATTTTTCAGTGGAGACAGAGTAATGACAATGAAAAAGACCGTAGAATACCAAGGCTCTCATCCAAATCGATTGTGTAAGAATGGTTTAAGTAACTGAAGCCCAAACAAGACTGATGATTCTTTTGGTTGTACCTAAGCGCCGACTATTGGATTTGATCCATAGGCTGATCGAGATGGATATGCAGCTATCTACAGAAACGCTTCGCCAAACTATACCCACTTGGTTTGAAAGTGAGCCTAAAAAAAGGCCCGTGACGTTAAGGTCACGGGCATAAAAGTGGGGAAGAGCTTGTTAATTCTTGCCCATTTCCATTTCCAGTTCTTTGAATGCTTGGGAAGCCTTAAACTGGTTGTAGAGCGCTTCTTCGTTCTTGATATTCATCATCATGTTTTTCTTGATATCGGCTTTGGGGATTTTCACCTGCATCCAGGTTTTGAAGCGAGGGCC
>JAEWNJ010000034.1 GCA_023392795.1 Candidatus Cloacimonadota bacterium | reverse complement strand
GGAGCGCGGCCGCATCCGCGATTTTGCTGATCTGGAAGATAGATTCTCCGTGGAAGTGGTAAACAAAGAGTTTTACAAAGAAATCCAGAGGATGTTTTACAGTTTGGTGGGCGGCAAGATCAGCCAGAGTGGTAAAGAATATGAATACCATCCAAAGCTATCTTTGCCCGGAAATCCCGATACACAAACCAGGCAAGAATTTGGCGTGCGCCTGATCGGTCGTTTGGTCTTTTGCTGGTTTCTGAAGAAGAAGCTTTCTGACAAAGGCAATCCCCTGATTCCCAATGCTGTGCTATCTTCGGCTGCGGTGCAGGAATCCTATTACCACCAAGTATTGGAACCGCTTTTCTTTGAAGTGCTGAATAGAACGCTAAATGATAGGGACCCGAAATTTGGTGAAACGATATTTGCTGATATACCATACTTAAATGGTGGACTCTTTGATCCTACTTCACATCAGGATTATTACATCGCTTCCAGCCTCCAGATGCCGGCTCAGCCCGCCTGGAATCTCAAGATTCCGGATCAGTGGTTCAAAGAACTCTTTGGCATCCTGGAAACTTACAACTTTACCATCGATGAAAATACCTCCATCGATATCGACCTCTCGGTGGATCCCGAAATGTTGGGACGCATCTTTGAAAACCTCCTGGCAGAGCTGAATCCGGATACCGGAGAGACCGCCCGCAAGGCTTCCGGCAGCTTCTATACCCCCCGGGCCATCGTGGAATACATGGTGGATGAAGCTCTGATCCAATACCTGAAAAGCAAAACTGATATCGAAGAAACGGCCTTGCGTGAGCTGCTGGACTATAATATTGAGGAAACCGGATTTGATAAAACTCAAAGACTTGCTGTACTAAAGGCTCTGGACGAAATCAAGGTGCTGGATCCTGCCTGTGGCTCCGGAGCTTTCCCCATCGGCATCCTGCAGAAAATGCTGCTCATCCTCCAGAAAGTGGATCCGGAATCCATAGAGTGGGTGATCCTCCAACTGGATAGGATTCCCAATAAGCTGGTGCGTGAAGCTCTGGAAAAAAAGCTGATGGATGAAAACTGGCAATACAAGCACAAAATGGGCATCATCCAGAACGCCATCTATGGCGTGGATATCCAGCCCATTGCCATCGAAATCTCCAAGCTGCGGCTCTTTCTATCGCTGATCGTGGATGAGACCGTGATCGAAGCGAAAGCCAACAAAAACATCCACCCCCTACCTAATCTATCCTTTAAGTTCGTGTGCGCCAACAGTCTCATTGGTCTTGGCGAAAAGAAGGAAACACTCCTGCGTTACAAGAATTACATCGAACGGTTTGACAATATTCGAGCACGATATTTCCATGCCCACTCAGTGAAAGATAAAGAACTTATCCAGATTGATTTTGCAGCGGTGCAATACGACCTGACCGCTACGTATCTTTTGCCTGCTTATAGCCAGACTAGCATCTTGAACGAACCCGAAGAAAAGCCCCTGACTATGAACAAAGACAGAGCATATATACTCAAACTTTTGGATTGGAATCCATTTGAAGACAAAGTATCTTCCTGGTTTGACCCAAGTTGGATGTTTGGCATCAAGGATGGCTTCGATATCGTGATCGGTAATCCGCCCTATATCCAATTGCAGAAAGCCTTTGATGACAAGCGCAAATTTGCCGATCTCTACAAGGACTGCAAATACCAGAGCTTCGAACGCACCGGCGATATCTACTGTCTCTTTTATGAAAGGGGGATTGAGCTCCTGAGCCCTGGGGGAGTTTTATGCTACATCACCTCAAACAAATGGATGCGCGCCAATTATGGCGGAGCCCTGCGTAAGTATCTGGCAGAAAATACCCAAGCCAGAATCCTGATCGATTTTGGCGGCTTCAAGGTCTTTGATTCCGCCACGGTGGATACCAATATCCTGCTAACGCAAAACTCTGCGCCCGGCAAGCCCCAGGGCAGCGCCTGCAGCATCCAAGCGGACTTTCACAAGGGCGATAGCATCTCCAAATATGTGGCGGAGCGTGGCATCCCTTTGCCTGTCTTCAGCGCGGAAAGCTGGATCATCTCAGACGATTCTGCCCAGAAACTCAAAGCCAAAATTGAGCGCATCGGCATACCGCTGAAGGATTGGGATGTGTCTATTAACTATGGGATAAAAACCGGATACAATGAAGCCTTCATCATCTCCGGGGCCAAGAAAGACGAACTCATCGCTGCTGACCCACGCTCGGCTGAAATCATCAAACCCATCCTCAGAGGTCGCGATATCAAGCGCTATAAAGCAGACTTTGCGGATCTGTGGTTGATTGCTACTCATAATGGCTTCACTGATAGCCAGGGGAATAAGATACCCAGGATTGAGATAAGCGACTATCCGGCAATCAAAAGACACTTAGATGGATATTGGGATAAGATTGAGAAACGAGCAGACCAGGGATCTACTCCCTACAATCTCAGGAACTGCGCGTATATGGAAGAATTCGAGAAAGAGAAGGTGGTGTATCGGGAAATCAGCACTGAAATGAATGCAGCTTTAGCCCCTTCTGGAATCTACATAAACAACAAGCTTTATATGTTAACAGGCCCGAGTTTAAGGCCATTACTATCCCTGCTTAACTCAAAACTATTCAATGTGATACTGCTCTCTGATGCAAATGTAACAGGGGGGAAGGGTGAAGACTTGTTATCAAAAATCAGAGTGCCAATAAATTTAAACAATGAACCAGGTTTTATTGTAGATAAGCTTGTGTTCAACCAACAGAATGGACAGAACGCTGACAGCCTCGAATCCCAAATCGATCTCATGGTTTATAAGCTATATGAGCTCACATACTCAGAGGCCAAGCTGATAGATCCTGATCTGGATTCCGTATTGGCATCTTTTGGCCTTTCCGCGCAGGATTTTGAGCGGATGACGGTTGAAGATTTGGCACAAATAGAGATGCAGTGATGTGTCTAGACGCGACACGGGCATTCTCTAAACTTTTTTATATGTGCCTATAGTTATGGATGATAAGCTGTTAGCGATTCAGAACTTTCACAGAATGAAAATTGAGCTTGACTTTATAGCCAGTTGGCTATATCTTGTATGGGGAGATGAAGATAGTCTATCAGAGTGATGATGTCCTTGCTTCGATCAAAGATGTTGAGCGTAAGCGACCCGATTTGTTTGAGGAGTTAAAACTTCTGAACGAAAAACTTGATAACTTTGTTTACGATGATCTGATACTGGAGATTGATACACAGCTAAAAAAGAGAGATAAGGATCCTAGCAAAGTGATAAAGGAGATACCCAAATTTCATGCTTTTGAATTTAGAATTCCGCCTCATCATAGACATGGTGTGTTGCGAATTCAGTTCATTATTGAGGAAGATCGCTGGACAATATGTTTCACCAGGGTGTGGATTAAACCGCACAGCCCAAAAGATAAAGGAAAGAAAAAATGATAAAAGAAGGGAGGAGAAATGGCAAACTCAAAAAAGGTATGGCTACACAAACACAATGAGTCCGCGAAAGAGCTGAATATAGATTTCTCCTCGATTCCTAAGTGGAAACGGGATCTGATCGATATCGTTGCTGATCTCTCTGTGAAAAGAATCAAACTGAGGATGACTCAGGAAGCACTGGCTCAAAAGATGGGTGTATCACAACCCGTCGTAGCCAGGTTTGAATATATGGGCCGGACGCCCGGGCTGGAATCCATCTATAAGTATGCCGAAGGGCTGGGCGTTGATCTCAAGCCACTAAAAATCGTTTCGCCCATTCCGACCACACCTTCAGAAGAGGATGAGCTGGACCTGCCAAAACCTGATATTGCCCAATGGCAGCAAAATGTCTATGAGC